>DAHVFY010000015.1 GCA_027316765.1 Parachlamydiales bacterium
TATAATAGATGCTAAAAGGGTCTCCGACGGCAGGAGGATCGTCATTGGGTGCACAGACCCCCCATGCTTCTGTAGTACTTGTGACTCCTTCAGGTCCTGGGATAAAGCTCGTATTGTTAAAGAGAGCTTGACTTGATATAGAATTTTGATCGCGCCGTGCTGTATAAATTTTTATAGTGCCTTCACTAGCATAGATGTTAGCATAATCGTTCACTTGAAATTGAGATGCTCCAAACCTTTCAGGGCAATTGTTCATTGCAGCATCACAAGTAAGAATAATGCTTGAGCCATTAGCCGTGCAGTTAATAAGGTTTGTTGTGGAGGGTATAGCAGCTCCGCTTAAGATGAAGTTTCCTCCAGCGGTAATTGTTAAATCTCCTTCATTAACAGTAATTGTTGGAATAGAATCGGAAGACTCTTGATAATAATCCCCTTTTGCTGTGATTGAGAGTAGTCCTGATGTGTTAGAAGTGATTTTTGTTGTATTATTAAAAACAATATCTCGATTCGCCTGAATAGTTGTGGAAGTAGTTGATGCTGTTTTACCAGAGTTTATAATACCAATAGGATTTGGATTATTCTGAGAAAGAATATCTCTTCCTGAAAAAATTGTAGAAATTGCTGCGTTCTCAGCTACGATAGCTACGCCAGATGGTACTACATTGCCTGTAGTAGCATATCCAAGAAAGACGATATCGGAACTATTTCCAGTTGTTCTAATGTTGAAGGCTGTAGGAGTATTTGCACCAATAATTACACTATTTGTATCGGTGACGGTTGAGGAACCGGCTGGGATGATTCCTCCCTCAAAGGTAATGGTACCTACGATGTTGATATCAAGTGAGGAAAGTGCAAGAACTTCCACCATACAGTTGTCAAAGGTGCTCGAATCATTGATGTCTCCTTGAGGGCCTTGAATTGTCAAGTCGCTGTTTGTTGTTAGAAGAGAGACGGCGTCTCCTCCTATTGTAACCTGGCAATTATTTAAGCTATTACTTGAACTTTGTGCTCCCATGATCGTAATTCCTCCTAGCGATGTTGAAATGACCGTAGTTCCCCCGGAAGAATAATTCAGGTAGCAGTTTTCTAAAGAGGTTGTTGGATTGATAGCCCCTGAGAGAACAACTGTGTGCCCCGCAGATAGAAAAAGTCCTGATTGGCCGTTTATAACAACACTTCCATTTCCTGAAACTTGAGATCCAGCCTGAGAATAAAAGCTTGAACAAACGAACTGGACGGTTCCAGATGACATTTCTATATTAATTGGTCCGGTCTGAGTGCCATCTCCAACTGTAATAGTCCCTGAGGTGGCGTTAAATACCACGTTATTAGCAAATCCTCCCGTTATAGAGATACTTTCTGTAATACTAATATCTCCTGAGGCGGTGAAAGTTAAAGTTCGATCTGAAGTTGGACTGTTAATGAGGACGGATGCTTCAAAAGAAATATTTCCGGCATCTGGACCGTCGCCTGCTGAGGCATCAACGGTGACATTGGCATGTGTAAGAGCTGAAACAATTTGAGTATCGGAAATTGTAAGATTAGAACCACCATTTCCACAGAATGTGTTAGCTGCACAAGGACTTCCTGGACCAAAGGCTGTTCCGGAACTCGCTGAGTGAATGATTGTAAGGTTGGTTGGATCCATATAAAGGGTTCCGATGTTTCCAAGAGCTGCGGTGGCATTTGTAACGCCTTGATAGTTATAAGCACCTTTACTTGAAACCTCAGTAAAGCCACCATTTCCTCCATTAGGTCCTCCTTGCACTTCGATAAGACCTAAAAAGGAAGTTCCTTTATCCGACCATACAATAACTCTTCCCCCATCTCCATCTAAAGTGGCATTTGCAAGGATTTTTGCACTGTGATCAATGAAAGAAAACTCAGCATTTGTGATGTCAGGATTTTGTCCTTTGAAATCTCCGCCAATTAGAACTTGTCCTCCACCAAAATGACCGCTGACATCAATAAGAGCGTCACTGATTAAATTGACTGTTGAGCCAAGAAAACGAACTTCGCCACCACACCCTTCCGCTGTCTTAGCTGTGATTGAGCCGGAAGAGTCGACTGTTCCTTGTTCTGCAATGAGAAAAACACGTCCTCCTTGTTTATGAATGCCAAAGGCTTCGATCACTCCAAAATTCTGAACATGATGGCTGATGAGTTGAACATCTCCTTCTTTTGCAATAATGGTACCAAGGTTGATGACAGAACCACCACTTGCACCTGTGAAGGCAAGTTCTTTGTTTTTGAGGAATGTTGGATCTAAGACATCAAAACTTGAAGCAATAAAACTTGCTGTATTGATGTAAGCGCCATCCCCAACGAGAATCCCGCTAGGATTGATAAGGAAGACTTGGCCGTTAGCTTCGAGCGTTCCAAGAAGTTGGCTAAGATCGCCGCCTAAAACCCGATTGAGAACAGCAGCAGAGCTGCTTGGCATTACAAAACGAGTCGTTTCAAATTCTTGAATGGAGAATGATTCCCAGTTAAGAATCGTTTGTTGTCCAGTTGTGATCTGAACTGTTGATGCGTCGGGATAGGCGATTGCTGCTTCTCCGGATGCAACGTGAAATCCTTGAGGATTGGCAAACGTCAAAGAAGACGCTGTCAACATGATCAAGGATGTAAAAAAACGAGTTTTTTTCATGTCAGAGCCCTTTGGTTTGGATTAATAATTTTTTGATTGTAAGTTATTTTTGTCAGATTATCCAGCAATTTTGTTAAAAATTCAGCCGAGAGCCCATCTTCTCCTCGAATTAATGAGAGAGAAAATAGCAAATTGAACTAAAACCGCTTTTTGCCTTTGAGGAGAGAGGTTTAAAAGAAATTGAATTGTTTTAAAAATGTCGTTGACGGGGATTTTTTCTTCATCTGCCAATTGTACTTCGACCAGATGCCATCTAACTCATTTTTTAGAAGTGGTAAATCGCTTTATATTTATTTTCTAGGTAAGCAATAAAAGGTTCTTCGCTTAAAGGGCGTCCTGTGATTCGTTTTGTCAGTTGTTCTGCAGAAAATTCCTTGCCGTAGCGATGAATGTTTTCTCGTAACCAGGAAAGGATAGGGGAGAGATTGCCCTCCATAGCTTCTTGTTTCCAGGTGGGAATCGCTTTTTCAAACGCAGCAAAGAATTGAACAGAATAAAGATTTCCAAGAGCATAAGTTGGAAAGTAACCGATTGCACCCATTGACCAGTGAATATCTTGCAAGCATCCATCTGTATCTGAGTGAGGGGTTATGCCGAGGTAGATACGCATCTTTTCATTCCAAATTTCGGGAAGATCCTTTACTTTGACCGATCCTTCGATCAATCCTTTTTCAATTTCAAAGCGAAGGATTACGTGAAGACAGTAGGCAATTTCGTCGGCTTCTATTCGGATCAAGGAAGGATGGATGCGGTTAACTGCTCTATAGAAATCATCGAAGTAAATGCTGCTTAATTTTTCAGGAAATTCTTTTTGAAGTAGAGGGTAAAAATGATGCCAAAAAGCATGTGACTTCCCGATCCGTTTTTCCCAGAAAAGAGATTGACTTTCATGAATTCCAAGCGAGATTGCTTGACAAAGAGGTGTCCCGTAATGCTCTTCTGGCAACCCAAGCTCGTAAAGGCCGTGTCCACCTTCGTGAATAGTTGCAAGGATATTAAACATCAATTGAGAAGGATGTATCCGAGTTGTAAGACGCATGTCTTTTGGATTGATCCCGGAACAAAAGGGGTGTGTAGAAAGGTCAAGACGAGAGTCTTCTTGGCTAAACCCCATTGTTTTGAGGACAAGGTGAGAAAATGCCAGCTGTTTTTGGTGAGAGAAATCTCCCTCCAGAAAATCATAAGGGACATCTTCACACGAAGAGATTTTTTTTAAGAGGGTTGTTAAGGAGAGTTTTAATTTGTCAAATAGAGAAGTTAAGGTTGTAACTGTCATGCCGGGTTCAAAAAGATCAACAAGCGCATCATAGGGGTGGGCTTTAAAACCTAAAAGATCAGCCTTTTTTTTACACAGAGTGACAATTTTTTCAAGTTGAGGTGCAAATGTTTTAAAATTTCCATGTTTTTTAGCTTCTGCCCAAATGGGAATACTGCCTGCGATCGTTTTTGTCCATTTTTTCACAAAAGCATTTGGGAGTTTTCGGTCGTGAATAAAGTCTCGTCGCCATTCTCTTAATGCCGCTTGCTGAGCTGCTGGAAGTGAGGAATCAAAGACCTCTCCAGAATCGATATTAATTAGAGCTGAGAGAGTCTTTGAGAATTTCGAAGAGGTTCTTAGTTTATGAACATAGCCTGTAATGCTTTCACATTGCAAAGCTCGATAGTTAACAGCCGCTTTAGGCATGTAAGTTTCTTGGTCCCACTGTAGAAGGTGGCAGATGCTATCTGAGATAGCAATTTCTTTCGAAAGCTGCTCTAGCTTTTTATAATTTTTTTGTGTAGTCATAACCCACTTTTTATTTTCTTAAATTTTTTAAAGAAAGTAAAGGAAGATTTCATCTTTTCGACACACCACAGGTGAAGGGGAGTGCAGAAGGCAAAACTTAAAGAGAGAAGAGCAATCACTCCACTTCCTACGATGACATCAGATAACCAGTGTGCGCCAACGATCATGCGCGGCATGCATAAAAATGTTGCATAAAGAATTGCAGGTATTCCGAAGCGTTTGCCTGCATAGAAAGCGTAGCCTGCTGCAAATAGGATAGCAGTTGTTGCATGATCTCCTGGAAAACATCTCGGTGAATCTACTTTAATACGCATCCAAGAAATTGCCTGGGAGAGGCGAAAACTGTCTTCTATGACTATTGTGGGGCTGTCGCGATAGATGATAAAGTTTTGTCGAAAAATTAAGCGATTAACAAGATAGAGGATAGCTGCGCTATAAAGCACTAAGAAAAGCATTTGCATGGAGCCCTGAAGGCGCTTTTCTTTTCTTAAAGACCTGACAAAAAAAATAAAAAAAACAAAAATACACACATCTTCAATCCAGTCTGCATAGCGGTGATTAGCGCACGCCCAAAATAATTGCCATGTGGGGCTGTCAACTAGACTTGTGTTGATCCATTTGAAAAAAGCGATATCAAGAGCTTCCCAAAGCGCTCTTGTTGGCGCCCATGTGAAAGTGAGGATGAGGAAAAAAGCACTTGAGAGACAGAGGATAAGCCGTGGAATTTTCCATCTATTTTCTTTAAACGTCATAAAATCTCTTTTTTATATTTAAAACTAAATAACACTGCAAGAAGTATAAAAGGTAGAAAAATGGCGAGAAAAGGGTTGACAACACCGTTTTTTCCTACAATGACTGCAGCATCCATGAATGTAAAAAATGCAAGGAACCCAAACAGAGAAAATGTGTAGGTAAAAAATAACGAAAGTCCCCTTGAATAGCGTACGCAAAAAGGTGCGATCACAAAGACTACAAGAAGTGAAAGCAGTGGCATCAAACATTTGAATGAAAGATGAGCTAAAATTTCAGAAGAGACGTAAGATTCTTCTTCAGCATTTTGTAGGTAAAGCTTAAAGAGTTCGGAGATCGATCGATTTTCAAAGGGGATGATTCCTCGTTGTTGCGTCATGTTACTTTGCCATTGCAGCCCATCTAAAATGGCGTTCTCGTAAGATTCTTTTTTTTCAAAATAACCGTTTTCGTTGCGCACTAGATGGTCGATGAATTCCGCTTCGGGGTTTCTGGGATCTGCATTTAACATTTTAATTCGGTAGATGTCGGAACTCGAGCGGATCCAAAGGACGTCAAAAAATTTATTCTCCTCTTTAAGAAAGTATTGGTAAATTAATTTTGAGTTGTCTTTGAGATGGAAAATATGAAAAGGCTCCTTGCGTATTCCATTATGAGCATGCTTAAAATGTTTTTCGCGGAAGGTGTCTAGGAAGTTGAGGGTTTTCGGAGTGAAATACTGAAAGCTTAGATAATTAAAAAGGACGCATCCTGTAGCAACGATTAAGAAAGGAGAGAGGAGTTTTTTGAGAGGAAGGGCAGCTGTTTGAAGGGCGATGAGTTCTCGATTTGCATTGAAGCTCGATAGGGTTTTGATTGTGGCAAGAAGAAGTGCGAGCGGAAGCAGAAGGTCTGCCCGTTTAATAAATTGGAAACCGTAGTAACTAATAATATCGAAAAATTGAATTTTGTTGTCTTTGACAAAATCTTGCATATGTGTCGAATAGTCTAAAAGCGCGTAGAGAAAAAAGAAAGTCAGGAGAAAGAGGCTAAAGACTTTCATGATCTCGCGCATGAAGTAACGTTTCCAGATCATTCGATACCCCGTGTTATCTTTTTTAGGGCGCGTGCTGAAAGGAGAAGAATAATGGGGTGAGGGAGCAAAAATAAAAATGCAGCAGTGACGTGGGCATGGCGGAATGACTTAGCGCCGATGAAGCAGACCATGAATAAAGCTGCAAGAGAGAGTGCCCAGATAAGTCCGCTTTTATTTCGATTGCGGCTAATTTCCATTCCAAAAGCAAGACCGATTACAGTAAATGAAAGAGCAGCAAGAGAAAGAGAAAGCCGTCGAATAATTTCTAACTCACCTTTGCCGATGCCATAAGGGGAATGGCTTTTGTGAAGGAGACGCTTCGCTAAGATGAGACGCATGGGTAAATAATCATAATGCAACTCGAGATCTGTATTTTGGATGAGTTCTGAGAGGTTGGCAGCTCGCGTCGACATAAATGCTTGGTTTTCAATAATTAAGTGGTCAAAGCTGTTTTCTTTTTTTGGGTCAAGGCTTGAGATGAGTGTCACTTCTTTTCCCATGAGTGAGTCCTCTTCAACCCAAAGTTCTTTGGCGGTCATTAAACCAAGTCGTTCATTTGATAGGTTTTTTAGTACGAGAACTACATCTTCTGCATGCTTGCCTGATTCAAATTTGTGGATGTCGACATAGATGTCCTTAATTTTAAGCGGAGCGTCTTTTTGAAAGAGAGAAAGGGGGTTAAGCATAGCCATCTCGTAGGCGAGGTGCTTTGCTCTAGATTTACAAATAGGTCCGAGCTCAGAGACGACAGTGAAGTTAACAAGCGTTAGAAAAATGCCTGCAACTAAAAGGGGAAAGGTGATGGTCTTAAGGCTGAGACCACACGCCCGAAAAGCCGTCATTTCATGAGTATGGCTTAAGGCTTGAAAAAGTAAGATTGCGGCAATAAGAGCGGAAACTGGGATCGCAAGAGGAAGAATGTAGGGGATTTGATAGAGTGTAAAAAGTCCAACTGTACCCCATCCAGCCCCAGTAGTTGCAAAACTTGCAATATCGCGAAATCTTGTAACAAGAAGAATTGCAATGAACCCCGACACACATAAGGCAAACACTTGAAAGTAATTGCGTAATAAATAACGCCATAAAAGTGGAATGCCCATAAATCTAACTATTTAATATTACCTTTTTTATATTCTAATTACTATCCCACATTGTCTTTGCAAAATTGAACGGCTCACTTAAATGGAGCTCAAAGAAGGTTTGGGTCAGGCTCAGTTTAATGGATGGCGGGATATTTGCGTAGTATTTATCATAGAAGTGATGAAAGATGGAATTTTGAAAAAAGTGAAGGATTTTCTTCATAGACATTTGAAAGAGGATACGCCTCTTTTACTCGGGTTTTCAGGCGGACCTGATTCTTTAGCTTTACTTTACCTTTTTTTGGAGTGCCGTCAATTTTTTTCATTTAAGCTACACGTGGCTCATGTTGATCATGGATGGCGCAAAGAGAGCGGAGAACAAGCTAAGGAACTGGCAGACAGAGCACGCTCATTGGGCCTTCCCTTTCATCTTAAAACACTTACAGAGCAGCCCATTTTAGGGAATTTAGAAGCAGATGCCAGACTAAAAAGGTTAGAATTTTTTTCCGAGGTCTATAAAGAAATAGGTGCAGCAGCGCTTGTGCTTGCGCATCAGATCGATGATCAGGCAGAGACTGTATTGAAAAGAATTTTAGAGGGGAGTAGCCTTCTCTCTCTTGGGGGCTTAAAAGAAGTTTTTAGTCTGCAAGGAATGCGCATATGGCGTCCTTTGCTTCAGGTGAGCAAAAAAGAGCTTTTTCAATGGTTAGAAAAAAGGGGGCTTCAAGGAATTGATGATCCAACAAATCGTGATTTAAAATTTTTAAGGGCTCGCATGCGCGCGCAAATATTTCCGGACCTTACAGCGGCGTTTGGTAAGGATGCCACCTCCAATCTTGCCTATCTGGGAGAGACTGGACATGAGCTTAAAGAATATTTGTATCGCAGGATTGCTCCTTTGCTTGTTCATGTAAAAAGAGATCACAAAAGAGTTTCCATTGATCTTACGCCCTTTTTACCTATGGAAAAGATTGAATTTATAGCACTTTGCAAGTATCTTTCCGAGGAAATCGGCTGTTTTTTTTCGAGAGGTATTTTAGAAAATGGCTATAGAGCCTTAGAGCAGAAGCTTTATTGTCGTAGATTTATTCAAAATGGCCTAGAGCTCGTTCTTGATCGAGGCTCCCTGTACATCTCTTTTGAGGACAAACGTTTAGAGAATTAAAAGACAAATTATTTTCCTTTATGGTATGATCCAGATAAGGTCTGAAAAATTATAAAAGAAGAGAATTATGAGCGATGAAAAAAAACCAGATATAAAAAAAGGGTTCCCTGGAGGATTCTTTTTATTTTTATTAGCAGTAATTTTGATAATATTGACAGTACAAAGTTTGTCCCAAACAAAAACGGGCAAAGTGGCTTTCAATTATCAAGTCGAGCATCTGGTCAATCTTGACCTTATTCAAAAAGAAGATAGTCGCAAGATTGCCCTCAACGATAATCTCGTTACCTTTTCAGGAAAATTTCGAGAGAGATTAACGGATGAAGGGAAGCAGCGCTTTCGTTACTTAGATCTTCTTCAAAAAAATCACGAACTTGTTCAGCAAGAAAAGAATATCCAATACGACCTAACTTCTTTACGCTCTACGATTCAAGAATCTGCAGATTGGTTTTTGCATCTCTCCGGATTGCCTATCCCAAAAGGTGGATATCAGGTGATCAGCCCCATCTATGATACGGCAAGTGAGAAGAACGCTATCGTCATTAAGAACCTTTCCGATAAATCAATTATGAGTCTTAAAGACCTTAAAGAGCAATTATCAGGTGCTGATCAAGATCCTCAATCTTACGGTAAGAGTCTTTTGACCTTAATTCAGGGCTTCCGTTCTCCCGCTTTGGGAATTGGAAATGAAGTGATGAAGGAACAGCTAAAAAATCTTGAGCAGCAAGTAGAGAACGCGCGTTCCTTAGGAAAAGCAGAACAACTTCAAGTCTATTCAAATGCCATACAAGAGCTAAGTGGCATTGTTGATACTTTGAATCAAGAACAAGACAGTATGCGGCTTCTTTCTCTTCGTAGTGTCCGCAGCTATAAACTCGATATTGAAAAAAATATCCTTGTCGCTGAGCAACTAGAGAAAAATGGAGCTCAACTGGATAAGGCAAGACAGTCTGTGGCAAATGTGGTTTGGTTTTTTAACAATAAAGAACTCTCAACACGTTCTCTTGAAAAACAAGATCCAGAGATATATAGCCAATGGTTTGCTCAAGCAAAGCAAGAATGGGATAACTTTGGGGTTAATAAAGGAACGGTATTTGCAGCTCCAGATCAGCCCCGGAATCTTGTCCTTGAAAAAACATTTAAGAGCGAAGAGCCTTCCATTAACTATGCAAGTTATTTTGTTACACTCCTTCCTGTTTTATTGATTGCACTCCTTCTATATTTTGTTTTCTCACGCCAGATGAAAGGGGTGGGAAGCAATGCAATGAATTTTGGCAAATCTCCCGCAAAACTTCTTACAAAAGAGCGCAATAAAGTGACTTTTAAAGATGTCGCAGGATGCGATGAAGCCAAAGAAGAGCTTCAAGAGATTGTGGATTTCTTGAAAGACCCGGGAAAATTTACAGCTCTTGGAGCTCGTATTCCAAAGGGTGTTCTTTGCATTGGGGCTCCAGGTACCGGTAAGACGTTGATCGCAAAAGCTGTTGCCGGTGAAGCCGATCGCCCTTTCTTTTCAATCTCAGGCTCTGATTTTGTTGAAATGTTTGTTGGTGTTGGTGCAAGTCGTATCCGAGATTTATTCGATCAGGCCAAAAAGTTTGCTCCTTGCATTATTTTTATCGATGAAATTGATGCAGTAGGTCGCCATAGGGGTGCTGGTATTGGCGGGGGGCATGATGAACGCGAGCAAACATTGAACCAACTTCTTGTTGAGATGGATGGTTTTGATACAAAAGAGGGCGTGATTTTAATTGCAGCAACGAACCGTCCCGATGTTCTGGATAAAGCTCTTTTAAGACCCGGACGTTTTGATCGAAGGATTGTCATTGATCTTCCCGATATTAAAGGCCGTTTTGAAATTCTTAAGGTGCATGCGCGAAAAATTAAACTAGATGGCTCTGTCGATCTTATGAATATTGCTCGTAATACTCCAGGTGCATCTGGTGCTGATCTTGAAAATATTCTTAATGAAGCGGCATTACTTGCAGCGCGTAAAGGGAGATCAGCTGTTACAGGCAGTGATGCTGAAGAAGCTTGTGATAAGGTGCGTTATGGTAAAGAAAGACGTAGCCTGGAAGTGGATCAGAACGAAAAACGAACAACTGCTTATCACGAATCAGGTCATGCTGTCGTCGCTCTTTGCGTTAAGCATGCAGATCCAGTAGATAAGGTAACGATCATTCCAAGAGGGCTCTCTCTTGGTGCAACACATTTTATGCCAAAGAAAAATCGTTTAAGTTATTGGAGACGAGAATTAATTGATCAGCTCGCTGTCTTAATGGGAGGAAGGGTTGCCGAAGAGATTTTCGTTGGAGATGTTTCAAGTGGCGCGCAGATGGATTTTGCTCAAGCAACTCGTCTTGTTCGCAGCATGGTGTGTGAATGGGGAATGACAGATGCTTTAGGGCCTGTGGCTTATGACGAAAGAAGCGAATCAGGACAATATCTCGGAATGTCTGGATTTCATGAGAAAAGTTATTCGGAAGCCACTGCAAAAATAATTGATGATCAAGTGCGTAAACTTCTTGAAGAGGCGCATACTCAGGCATATGAAATTCTTAATGCTAAACGCGATCAAGTGATCCAGATGACAGAATTATTGATCGAATTCGAGACTCTTGATAGAGACGATGTGCTCAAAATTATGGATGGAACTTGGAATAGCGAAAAGAAGAGAGAAAGAGTAAAAGCTGCGGGCGAACTTCAAAAAAAACCGCCCGAAGCTATCAAAGAAACTGAGGGGGGAAGCACGCCATTTTCTCCAAAGGCGGCTCCACAGCAGGGTTAACAAAGGCCTCTTGATGATGAAGAAGCGGATTGAAAAAGACAGTTTGGGAGATGTCGAGGTTCCTGCAGAGAAGTACTATGGAGCGCAAACCCAGCGCTCTATAGAAAATTTTCCTATAGGGACAGAGACAATGCCCGTTGAGCTGATCCATGCGCTTGGCATTATTAAGAAAGCAGCTGCCATTGTTAATGAGAAGCTAGGTCTTCTTTCCAAAGAGAAAAAAGATTGGATCGTGGCGGCGGCAGATGAGATTATCTCTGGAAAGCTCGATGATCATTTTGATCTTGTTGTTTGGCAGACAGGTTCTGGTACCCAGACGAATATGAACGTCAATGAAGTCATCAGCAATCGCGCTATCGAAATGATAGGAGGCGTGCTTGGGTCAAAAACACCCATCCATCCCAATGATGACGTGAATAAGTCGCAGTCTTCTAACGATGTTTTTCCAACAGCGATGCACATTGCAGCAGTTCTTGCTATTAGACAGAAACTTCTTCCTAAACTTCGCTACCTTAAAGAAGGATTGGATAAAAAGGCAAAAGAGTTTGAAGATGTGGTGAAAATTGGGCGCACACATCTCATGGATGCGACACCTTTAACTCTTGGACAAGAATTTTCCGGTTATGCCTCTCAAGTCGAGCATGGGATTTACGCAATTGAAAATGCGCTCCATGCTCTTAGAGAAATAGCTCTTGGGGGGACAGCTGTAGGAACAGGGCTGAATGCTCATCCTAAGTATGCAAATCTCGTTGCTGAAGAGATTAGCGCGATCACTTCAGAGCACTTCATTTCAGCTCCAAATAAGTTTGAAGCGCTCGCCGCTAACGACGCCGTTGTAGAGATGAGCGGGGCGCTTAAACGACTTGCTTGCTCCTTTATGAAGATCGCTAACGATATCCGTTGGCTCGCCTCAGGACCGCGCTCTGGTCTAGGGGAGATTTTTATTCCTGAAAATGAGCCTGGGTCTTCAATTATGCCGGGTAAAGTTAACCCAACACAGAGTGAGGCAATGACAATGGTTGCCGTCCAAGTCATGGGTAACGACACATCGATTGCTTTTGCAGGTTCAATGGGAATTTTGGAGTTAAATGTTTTTAAACCTGTGATGGTCTATAACTTGCTTCAATCTATTCGCCTGCTCGGCGATGTCGCCATTTCTTTTCATGATCATTGCTTGATTGGCATAGAACCCAATTTTAAGAAAATTAAAGAGCATTTGGATAATTCGCTCATGCTTGCAACCGCTCTCAATCCCGTGATTGGTTACGACAAAGCTGCAAAAGCTGTTCAAAAAGCGCATAAAGAAGGAACCACTCTCAAGCAAGCCGTCCTCGCCCTTGGCTATCTCTCCGAAGAGCAATTCGACGACGTCGTTGACCCTCGTAAAATGTTGAATAAATAGATATCTTGCCCCCTCTCCCTCAAACGTGCCCGTGCCCGTGCCCTTGCCCCTCTCCCTCAAACGTGCCCGTGCCCTTGCCCGTGCCCGAAAATTCTTTTAACCTAGCTGTTGATCCTAGCTGTTGATCTTAGCTGTTGATCTTAGCTGTTGATATGGATACCGATTTTAGTGAGAAGGAAGCGAAAGACAAGAATGGGGTGGAGAATGAGATTTTTAAGGAGGGCTGCATAGCTTGCTCCTTCAACCGGTTTACGAATCAAGTAGGGGTGTTTGGCTGCGGCATCTGAGATCCAGCCCGGGTAGGGGGGAACGAGGAATTTTGGTAGGCTGTTGAGGGGGAAAAAGGCGATCTCTTTTGTTTCAGCACCCTTGGTAGGCGTTCCGGAAAGAATGGCGCATTCAAAAAAGTGTGTGAGCTGCGTTAAAGAGTTGACGGGTGTGTATTCAGCAACTTTGCGCACAATTGTGACTTCATATCCTGTTTCTTCGAGGGCCTCTCTACAAGCAGCATCTTCTGGGGTCTCTCCTGGTTCAATCCCTCCGCCCGGCAGGACAAAGACGGGGATATCTCGGCGTTTAATTAAAAGAACCTGATCATTTTGAAAAATTGCTACAGACACAGCTTGCTGTTGTGCATTCTCTCTGTGTATAAAATTTCGCATTTCTCTATAATAAATAAAGAATGAATAAAATGCTCTTAGTTCTCTTAAGCCTTTTTCTGGTCGGATGCGGGCGGTACTATGTGTCAGGGATGCAGCAAAAAGTGGATGCAAGTTATCTTGCAAGCTCTCAAGTAGGCACCCCAGATCCTAGGCAGGCTCACCCACCAAAGGGAGAACAGCTGATCATCAGTTGGAAATTGCCTCAAAAAATGATGAAGAAGAAGCCCTTTTGCAGTCTTCATGTCATTTATTGGGATTATACAGAAGAGACATTCTATCATGATATCGATTATAAAACAGGGTATTGGAAATACACTTTACTTGGTGAGAAGTTTTTAGAGAGAAAGGGAATATTAACTTATCGAATCGAGATTCTTACAGAAGATGGGGAAGTTTACAGAGAATGGAAACATCAGCTTTGGGTTAACTTAATTCAATTGTAAACTTTTTTCAAGTAGGGCATGAGCTTTAAAGATGAGCTCTTCTGTCGTTGCCCAGTCAATACAAGGATCTGTGATAGAGACTGCGTATTGCAAGGGAAAATTAAGGGATTGATTACCGCTTTGCAGATGACTTTCTAGCATGACTCCTAGGATTTGTTGATTGCCCGCCTTAATTTGCTCGATCACCGCATGAAAGGCTTGCTTTTGTTTTTCATGGACTTTTTGACAGTTGCCGTGCGAGCAGTCGATAAGAAGGCGTGTTGAAACCTCAGCGATATGCATCTTTTGTAGAGCGTGTGCAACACTTTTTGCGTCATAATTTGTTGATTCGTAAGCTCCTCGAAGAACGATATGCGTGTGAGGGTTGCCTAAGCTTTGAGTGGAAGTGATTTTTCCATCTTCATTCATATGAAGAAAGGTATGAGGAGTCATGGATGCAATCACGCCATGTATAGCATCGTCAATGTTGCCATCTGTTGCATTTTTAAATCCGATCGGAAAATTAAGAAGAGAAGCCAGTTGTCGATGTGGCTGAGAAGCTGATGTTCGCGCTCCAATAAATCCCCATGAGATGAGATCGGAAAAATAGGGGGTGGCAAGTGGGTCAACAAATTCTGCGGCAGCAGGTATTTCTAAAGAAGCTAATTCTAAAAGCAATTCTCGCGTAGCGACAAGACCTGCTCGAATATCATAGCTACCGTCTAAATAAGGATCGTAGAGATACCCTTTCCATCCGGTGCTTGTGCGCGGTTTTTCTACATAAACGCGCATGACGAGAAAGCACGATTCCATAACAGATTGTGCAAGTTTTTTAAATTTGTGAGCATATTCAAGAGTTGCTACTCTGTCATGGATTGAGCAAGGCCCTGTTATGATGGCGATACGAGGATCTCTTCCTGAAAGAAGATTTTGGATTGTTGTTTGGGCAGACAAGATAAACTTCTGTTGCTTCGACGGAAGAGGGAGTAAATTTTTGAGCTCGTACGGTGATAGCAATGGCATGTAGAAATATATACTCAAAATCTCAAAGAAATGCAATAATGTTGCGACAAAAGTTTCAAGCTTCGAAGGAAAACGATGATTATAGAGTGGCTGAATCTTGTAGATAATTTTTTGTGGAGCAAAGTTCTCGTCTTTTTACTTGTAGGCGTTGGGGCTTTTCTGACTTGGCGTTTAAAAGGGATGCAGTTTCGTTTTCTTAAATATGCGCTTAAGCTCGCATTCACAAGACAAGACAATGATGCAGAAGGGGATATCAGCCAATTTCAATCGCTCATGACAGCTCTTGCAGCAACAATTGGAATTGGTAGCATTGCAGGGGTTGCAACCGCAATTGCAGCAGGTGGTTTTGGGTCGATTTTTTGGATGTGGATCATCGCTCTTTTTGGAATGGCAACAAAATTTGCAGAAGCAATTCTTGCCGTGAAATATCGAGTGATCGATGTAAAAGGAGAGATGTGCGGCGGTCCGATGTATTACATTTCGAAGGGACTTGGATGGAAGTGGCTTGCTGTTGCTTTCGCCTTTTTTGGAGCTCTTTCAGCGTTCGCTGGCGGCAATATGACACAATCTCATTCCATTGCAGCAGCTCTTCAAGATCTTTTGGCAGTTCCTCCAATTTGGACAGGAGGGATTTTGACAGTGATTACTTCTATTGTAGTTTTAGGCGGAATTAAGAATATTGGAAAAGTTTGTGCTTTTCTTGTTCCTGTTATGGCGCTCATGTACATTACAGGCGGATTAATCATTTTAGTGGTGCACTTTGAAAAAATTCCTGGATGTTTCATGGCTATCTTGGAGACCGCTTTTACAGGTCAAGCGGCTTTCGGTGGTTTTTTAGGGGCAACAGTTGCTTCTGCAATTCAACTCGGCGTTGCAAGAGGAGTCTCCTCTAATGAAGCAGGGCTTGGAAGCGCTCCGATTGCAGCAGCTGCTGCTAAAACAGATGTTCCGGGTAGGCAAGCGCTGATTTCGATGACAGGGGTATTTCTTTCAAGTCTTGTTGTTTGTACCATTACAGCTCTTGTAATTGGCGTCACAGGTGTGTTTGGGATGCAAGATGCAACAGGAAGTCTTTTGAATGGGGCGCCTCTTGTCATGCAAGCTTTTCGCTCCGTCCTCCCGGGTGGCGGTGCAATTGTCGCAATCGGTCTTGTGCTTTTTGGCTATTCGACCATTGTGGGTTGGGCGTATTATGGAGAGAAATGTGTCGAGTTTCTTGCCGGAGAAAAGGTAGTAGCTTCCTATCGTGCTCTTTTTTGTTGCATTGTCTTTCTCGGAGCAATTGCAAGCTTTGATCTTGTTTGGCCGCTTGTTGATATTATGAATGGACTTATGGCATTTCCTAATTTGATTGCTTTATTTGCTCTTTCAGGAGTCATTACTGCGGAGACAAATGGTTTTTTTGCGCTTCTTGCTAAAGAACGCAAACAAGCTTTAAGATTGAAGAAAAGCTAAAATATTTTCGTCTATATTTTTGTTTTGAAGGGCCAGTTGAAGGGCCAGTTGAAGGGAAGTCACTCCTTCTCTTGTTTTAGCATGCGCATTAGCTCCTGCACGAATGAGTTGCCAGAATATGTGTGTAGCATTTGAAACAATTGCAACATGAATGGGTAGATATCCTTTTGCATTGTAATAATCTAAAGGCGCCCCATTGTTAAGAAGCAGGTCTACGGTTGTGCTTTGACGGCAATAAATTGCTTTATGAAGCACGGTAAATCCACGATATAAGGTTTCTATTTTTCCACCATTTTTGAACCAAACTTCAAGGTTGAGATTAGCTCCTAACATTGCAGCATCATGAATAGTTGTGTCACCATTGATTAAAACTTCTTCTACCGGTTGTACAAAATTAAATGGGGAGCCTAAATGGTCATCGCGAGAGGGGAGTCCAAAATCTTTACATATATTTTGTTCAGAAATATACGAATAGAGTGCGTAGGGGAATTGAAAATTACCTTTAACTGTAATCTCCTCTAATCGAATGTGATAATTTGGATTGTTGGTAGGTGGTTCTCTGAATAAAGAAGAAAAGATGCTTTTTCCATAAAGTTCTAGTTGAAATGCATGAATAAATTCATGTCCAACTCTAGTAAAACGAGGATTGGGAGAAAGAAATTTTTCCCCTTTTTCTGTTGTTCCTGCAAATGTCATTACTGGAGAATCAACTATATTTACATACCTGGAACTAGGATTCCAATGATATAAGTGCATAGTGCGAGCATTGCGCATTTTAACGACATTGTTGCTTGTTAGCAAATAATTAAGTAAGTCGCGACTTGTTTTTCTGCTCATTAATATAATTAAATCAAATAAAGCTAGTTTACGAAATTCTGAAGTTGTCTTGTTGCTGATTTTAATCTTTGCATCTTTGCTTTTTTCAGCAATCATTTTGATGTACTTTTTTGTAGCTAGATAATCAATGATTGAAATCTCATTGGCAGAAAGAGTGTCTTGAAAACCATAGGGGCGAATGATGAGTCCTGTGGATGCAAAGAAAAAGTCTAGCTGGTCAAAAAATATAAAGCCGTTATTTTGTTGAATAGTAAAGGATGGTTTATACTCGCTGTTTAAAACACTGAGAGACTTTTCTAAGGCTTGATTAACGCGTTGTAAATACTCTTGAAATTCTTCCAGATTTAGGTTCAGATTTGTGCTAATAGTGGAAGGAAATAGCGAATTGCTGTTAATTATATTTATAGACATAGCTTTCACTTAATTAATAATGTTAAAATAAATTATACACTATTTTATTAAATAAATCAATATAATTAATAGTTTCGCAACTCGTTAATTATAAGCACCTTTCACAGGTTACAAGGTGGACAGCTTGGAGATCACCTCGGTAAGAGCTTTTTCTGCGTGTCTGAGGTTATCTTGCAGTTTGGCTATGATAGCTTCAGGCGCTTTTTCGATAAATTCTCGATTAGCGAGCTTTTCTCGAAGAAGGTTTTGGTCTCGAATGAGTTTTTCTCTTTCCTTATGAAGGCGCAATTTTTCTTTTTCGCGCATCTCTTCGGGGAGCGGGACGATCAGTTTTAGATTACCGACGATTGAAGTTGCACTTAAAGGTAGGGAAATCTCTTGATCAATCCATTCTACATCATTTAGACGAACGAGCGCTTGTAGGATGATAATGTTATCAAATGAGAGGTGATATTGAGGATCTTGTGGATCACCATAGACATAGAGATCTGTTGCTGTTCCCGGAGGGATTTGCATCTCGGCGCGGATTGTTCGCAGTCCGTGGACCATCTGGTCCATGAAAGCAAAGGTTTTCTCGATTTCAGGGTCGATGTCCTCTTCTGAGATTACTTGAGGATAAGGAGCGACGATACAAGCTTTAGCTTGAAGAGCTGTTGCCGTTTCTTGAGTATATGGATCTTCTCCTCCAACGGCTTTGGGGAAACGCTCTTTAAGGAGTTGAAAGATCTCTTCTGTAATGAACGGGGTCATAGGGTGGATAAGGCGAATGGCATTGCAGAGGACGACTGTGAGGATTTTTTGTTTATTCTCTTTTTGGGCAATCGTTCCGGCTTTCCCAAAGAGAACAGGCTTTGCAAGTTCGACATAGTAAGCGCAGAATTCTTTCCAGAAAAAGTTATAAGCACTCGTTGCTGCTTTATCAAAAGAATAGCTCTCTAAGTGAGAAGAGACATCGCGAATTGTTTGATTAAGAAGAGATAAAATCCATTTGTCTTCAAGTGTGAGCGCATGGATATCGATTCCAGAGGACAAGTCGCACCCTTCAAGATTCATGAAAACGAAACGAGAGGCGTTCCAGAGTTTATTGGCAAAGTTTTTGAACTCTTCAAAGCGACGTCGATCGAGATCAATTTGTCTTGCATGTGTGGTGCTAAAGCAAAGTGCCATACGCATTGCATCGGTCCCATAGGTGTCGATGATTTCTAAGGGGTCTAGGATGTTGCCCTTGGACTTGGACATTTTTTCCCATTTGGAATGCACATCATGAGGAATGACTGCGCCAAGATCGAAGTTAAGGCGCTCTTTTGGGGTTACGTACGCAATTGTTCCCTGATTTTGCACACGCCAGTAAGACTTACCATAAATCAGCCCATGCAAAAAAGTTTCTGGAAATGGGGCTGTGCCAAGAGCATATTCACCCATTAAAATCATACGAGCCACCCAGAAAAAGAGGATGTCATGTCCTGTGATCAATGTAGAATTGGGATAGAATTTTTTTAGATCATCTGTTTTTTCAGGCCAACCTAAGATACTAAAGGGCCAGAGTGAAGAGGAAAACCACGTATCGAGCACATCTTCATCTTGGTACCAAGCATCGGGTTCTTTTTGAACCTCAGGGGGAAGACCTGGACCTGCATAGCAGACCATTTTTGAAGGGTCTTCTTTTTTGTACCAAATGGGAATGCGATGACCCCACCATAGTTGTCTTGAGATGCACCAATCGCGCAAATTATCAATCCAATGGAAATAGGTACTTTCCCAGCTAGAGGGAATGAGAGCCACCCTTTTATTTTCAACTGCAGAGCGAAGGGTTTTTTTAAAGCTACTCAAGCGAACAAACCACTGTTTAGAAAGATACGGCTCTATTACGGCTTTTGATCGATAAGAAACGCCGACGCGAAGATGATGGGGTTCAATTTTCTCAACAAGTTTTAAGTCATGCATCTGTTTTACAACAGCTGCACGTGCTTCTTGCATGGATAACCCTTGAAAAAAACCTCCATGCTCGTTGATTTTGCCATCAGGGGTCATGATGTTAATCATGGGAAGGCTATTGCGTTCTGCCATTTCATAATCATTTGGATCGTGAGCGGGTGTCACTTTAACAGCACCCGTACCAAACGTGGGATCTACGAAGCGGTCTGAGATGATAGGGATTGGACGGTTAACAAGTGGGAGCTGCACCCATTTGCCAACGAGATGTTCATAACGGGGGTCGTTAGGAGAGACAGCGACGGCCGTGTCGCCAAGGAGTGTTTCAGGGCGTGTCGTTGCAACCGTAATGTATCCGTTGCCATCTTCAAGAGGGTAACGGAAGTGCCAGAGATAAGAGTCTTGTTCTTCATACTCAACTTCGTCATCTCCAAGAGCTGTCTGTGTTACGGGATCCCAGTTAACAAGGTAGTTTCCGCGGTAAATAAGTTCTCCGTCGTACATCTTCTTGAACATGGTACTCACGGCAAGAGAGCGCTTTTCGTCCATTGTAAAGCTAAGTCTTGACCAGTCGCACGAGCATCCAAGACGTTTGATTTGATTGAGGATTTGAGTTTGGCTCTCTTCTTTCCAGTTCCATACGTGAGAAAGAAATTCTTCTCTAGAAAAGTCCTTCCTTCTTTTGTTAACTGTTGCCATCAAATGACGCTCAACGACTGTTTGCGTTGCAATTCCTGCATGATCAGTCCCTGGAACCCAAAGAGCTTCGAAACCAGACATCCTTTTCCAACGGATGAGTACATCTTGAATGGTATCAACGAGTGCGTGCCCCATGTGGAGAACACCCGTAACATTTGGAGGAGGAATTGAAATGCAGTAAGCCGGTTTAGAGGATTTGGCATTTGCAGAGAAGAAGTGATTTTCTTCCCAGAAGCGATACCATTTTTCTTCAGAATTTTTTGGATCGTATGAATCAGATGACATATCGGAATAGGTTCATAGTTAAAGATTATGAATTTTAGACTTCAGCAGGGAGAGTCCAAGTTGCAAGTTGTATTGCGTGTTTTCTGTGGGGTTTAGCAGGAAAAGATAAGCCAGTTCTTCTATGTCATAGAAATCGAAGTATTCTTCCCAGTCTTCATTGCCATAAACTCCGCAGATGTAATCGCAAAGATCATCATGAATTTCGCTAAGAGCGCGTACTGCTCCATAAATATAGACGCGTTCTTGATAAGCAAGATT
The DNA here is from genome assembly GCA_027316765.1 of Parachlamydiales bacterium. GTDB lineage: Bacteria > Chlamydiota > Chlamydiia > Chlamydiales > Rhabdochlamydiaceae > DAHVFY01. The sequence goes on from DAHVFY010000015.1 coordinate 20,677, forward strand.
GATTAAATTTTCGCTGCATCGATTTTCAAGATATTCCGTTGCGTTTTCAAATGCCGTGATCCTACTAGTAAAGCGTAAACGCGGGAATTTTTGCAAGCTTTTGCAGCCGGCAATGACAGTGCTTAATAAGCTGGGGTCATTGCAAAATTCTATAAAATCATTTTTTAATTTCACATGTTTTAATTGAAATTCTTCATCAAGGCTTGCTGTAAAGAACCCAATGACATCAATGCTTCCTTCAAGATAGGGTAAAAACTCTTGGGCAAAAGGGGATTGATTTGCAAATACACTCTGAACTTCTTGAACAAAGCTTTGAAGGGGATATTCATAAGAATGAGCGTCAGTCGAGAGGTTTATTAGCGCAGATGCAGCAACCAATGGAAAAAACATGGGGACCTCAAGTTTTTAAATTCGATTTTTGAACCACACTCGATACATAGATAACGTTTAAGAAATTGTCCGCAAACATAGCTTCTAAGAGGAGTGGACGCGCGCAATTTCCTTTTTTAATCGCTTAAGGAAATAATTTACTCGATCGTGTTCTTCGGTGCAATGGTAAAAAAGAGCGAGTTGTCTATAGAGTTCTATTTTTTCCCAAAAGAGAAGCTTTTTCATAGAGATCTTTTCTTTTAAAAATTGACTAAGAAGAGCGCTGGTTGGCGGGTGGGCGCTATCGGAGGCCGCAGCGAAGTGAGCACTTCCAATCTTTTTGCCTTCAGTGGCAAATAGCCAACATCCAAAAAGAACATAGAGGGGTGATCTCTCATTTATTCGCTCTTCGATGGGATATTTCTCTAAAAGTACGCCCGCTTCCTTCCACTTATTTTCTAAAAGAAGAGCCCAGATATGATATTTATCGATTTCAGGTGAAGAAGATAGTTTTTTGAAAAGCGGGAGAATTAGATCTGCTTTCCGCTCGTCAAGGGCATAACGTAAGATATGGAATAGATTTCTATCTTCTTTTTCTCCTATTTTTTCTAACGTCTTTTTTAGAGATTCTTCATGACATAGGAGAGCTGTTTGTACTTCGGGATATTTTTTTAGAAGATCAAAGCAGCCGAGTTCCAAAAGAGCAAACAAGACATTTGATCGGTCTTTTTCGAGTAGTTCAAGAAGGATTAGTGGCCTTGCAAGCCAGAAGGCAAGGGCCGTTGCTAAAGATGCATTCGTTGGTTCGAGGAAAGGGAGAGGTTCTAGATGCTTTGTTAAGCTGGTTAATAGATGTGCATGATCGGGGTTTGTGAAAATTGTAGGGAGATGACGAATGGCAAGAAGTGCAAAATGATAAGCTGCAATTCGATCGTAAAAAGAGCTTTCATGCATTCTAAAGACAATATGTTCGACAACGACAGGAAGAAGAGGGTGCATGGGATATTTGCGTAGAGCAAGTTCCAAACACTTGATTTCTTCTTCAGTTTCTCGTTCTTTTTTGTAGACAAGAGATTTCCCCAGGTATTCAAGCGGGGCTCCCGGTGTTGCATGTAATTTACTAAACTCCTCAAGTGCAAGCGTGTAGAGTTGTTTTTTTCGGGATGAGTGCTGTGCTTCTTCTAAAAGAGTGACTCCCGCGCGGAAAAGGGCTTCGCGCCCTTCTGCCCTACCTGGAAACGAGTAACCAATTCTTCTATACTCGGCAAGTGCTTTTGAATACTCTTTACTTGCAAGAAAAGCATCTGGAATAGCAAGACAGCTGACCATTAAGTTTTGGCTTCCAACAAAAATATGTAATCCTTCTAATTGAAATTCTTCATCTCGAAAGAGCATCCCAACATGTGTGCCGCTAATGGGAATATGGCTTAAATAATTTAAAATAAGAGAACCGTCGAGAAAAAAACGAACGTGATTATCGATCTTTTCTATGTGAATTAGATGCCAGATTTCTTTAGAAAGCGAGACGTCAGGCACGTGCATGACCTCAACATTTGCTCTAAAAAGTTTGATGGACGAATTGATCCAAAGACAGTACCCATCTTCAAGTCCTTTTCTGACAGAAGCCTCGGGAATGTTAAAGAGAAAACCAATGCCACCCGTTGTGGCTTCAAGTTTAACACGCGCTTGCATTTTGAAATTTCCTGAGAATGATTTTTCTGAAATCATCAGGCTGACCCATTCCATTACATCAGTGGTTCGCGTGATTGCAATGTGCTTTGCCAAAAGGACGTTTTCTTGAAACTCCCAGTCAGATTTTGTATGGATATTGAGTTCAGCAGCAGGCATCCATTCAGGACTGCCCTCATGATAGTTTTGCACTTCTGCCAAAATTCCTTTGACGTTTTGATAGCGCAATTCTTTTTTATCTGCGAGGCATTTCTTTACGATGTCAGAAAGCCTGGGAGGAATATCTCGATAGGGAGCGACTTCAATAGGATCGATCAACCTCTCGTGTTTCATGGTTTTACGAAAGTGCTCAAGAGTTGTTCTTTGAAAAGGTAGACGTAGGGTTAAGAGCTGATAGAGGATGACACCAAGTGCATAAATATCAAGTTGTGTAGAAGGGGGCTCTCCCATTGCACGTTCAGGAGGTAGATACGTAATCGTTCCTGCGATCTTTCCAGGGTGAGTTAGGTCTTTAAACAATGCTGCATCGAGCTCTTCTTCTATGCCATTTTCTGGTCTGTCGACAAAATCAGCAAGTCCCCAGTCTAGAATTAAAACCTCTCCATACTTTCCGATGATAATGTTTTCAGGTTTCAAGTCGCGATGGATAATCCCCTTGGAATGAATGTAGGCAACTGCTTGACATACATTAAGAAAGATTCTGATCAGTGCAGGAATTGATCCACCTATTGAGTGTAGAGGCTCACCTGCTTTTTCTTGATCTCTTGTCGTTCTTAAGATTTGTTTAAGAGTTTCGCCCTCAACGTAGGGCATCGTATAGTAACTTTTATCGCCATGTTCATAAATTGCATAAATGGGGAGAATAGAAGGATGTGCTAGTTGCGCTGCAATTTTCGCTTCGCGCAAGAATCGTTCTTGAATCGTTTTATTTTTTGCAAGCTCTGGTCTAATCTGTTTAAGAGCGACAACTCGATGACAAAGAGGATCTTTGGCTAAGAAAACTTTGCCCATTCCGCCTTCGCCCAAGTTGCTCAAAATTTGATAATGCCCGATCTTTTCCATAGAATGTGCATCAAATTACCAAAAGAGCCAATATATACCCAAGTAAATATGAGAATTCGTTGAAATATTTTTTCTTAAAAGACCTGGGTGGACAACGCAAACGACGCTAAAGGCCACCAGGTGTAGAGAAAGATGGTTGTAAAATTTTTACTTTTTTCCTAGAAATTGAAGCAGGCGGAGATTGTAAGGCCTTGAAGGCCTAGGTCGCCATCTTTTCCTGTGGGTATTAGGAAAATAGCAGATCCAGTGTCTGCTGAGAAATTGAAGGCGCTTAGCTGGTTTTGCTGAAACCATTCAGAAAGCTCATATCCGGCATGTAGAGTGAAGTGATATTTCCCGTTTGCAAGTCTTGTTTCAAAGAATAATCCCAAAAAGGCTTCAATGTTGACACGCACGCGATCGAGGTTGTTAGAATATTTTTCCGTAAGAGGATTTAAGGGGATACCATCCGCTAGGTTTATCCCGTAAAACGTTTCATCGACATCGAAGTGTCCGTAGAGGAGTGCTGCAGAAAATTTGGAGCTGATGCCAAAATGGTTAGAAAAATGCCACATGAGATCTGCACCTGAGCGCACGCCGATTCCTTCAAAATCGTTTGTCGCCTTAAAGGCTGTGCTACTCGCGGATGTTGCGTCATTGGAAGGAGAGGTTAACGCTGTCAAAGTAGAAGTGTAATGAGCTTGATAGTCAAGATTAATCCAAACTCCACGTAGACCGACGTGCGGTCGAAGGGCAACTTTACGGCTGATGAAGTAATTTCTTCCAACACTTAAGTCAAGAACGTTGTAATGCAGATTCCATGCGCCATGAATTCGAGTTACAAGGGGTCCAAGAATAGGAGACCAAGAAGGGGTATAGGTCTGCACAAGAGATGTTCTCGATCCTCTTCTGATCGTTGCTTTATCGTAAAAACAGGTCCAATTTGCATGAAGATCCCACTGATCATAGTTCCCAAAAAGCCATCCAAACCCTAGACGAAGTCCAGGTCTCCATTCCGCATTGAGGTTTAATTCTTTTGTGCGCAAAAAGGTAGATGTTGTATTTATTCGGTTTCTTGTGGCGATTTCTAATCCGTCAATGCCCGCTTTCCAGTAGAGAAAATCCGCTGTGATGAAAGGACCATTTGAACGGAGGTGTGCAGGATTTTTTCCTCCAAGTGTTCTATGGACATTTTTCTCTGTGATTGCCATGAGGGTTGAACGCGTCGTATACGTGGTGTCTTCTCCCTCCGTGTTTTCATCAGCAAATAAAGATGTTGAGATAAGTGCTAGAAGTATGGAAAACATTTTAATATTTGACATGGAAACCTTGAGTTAAGAAATGAATATAACGATGGATGAAATTTTCTCAAAGTGTTTTTTTTTCCTCTTTGATATGCTAGGGATAAGAATTGAGAACAGGTTTGTGTATGAAGAAAAGAATATTGACGGGAGATCGGCCAACAGGACCTTTGCATTTGGGACATTATGTGGGATCACTTAAAAATCGCGTTGAATTGCAAGAGAGTTGTGAGCAATTTGTGATGATTGCCGACATTCAGGCTCTGACGGACAATGCAGAGCGTCCTCAGCTAGTTCGAGAAAATGTTCTTCAGGTAGCGCTAGATTATTTAGCAGTTGGAATTGATCCTGTAAAAACAACAATTTTCATTCAGTCGCTCATTCCCGAACTTCCAGAATTAACTCTTTATTATCTAAATCTTGTGACGTGGAATCGTTTGAAGCATAACCCAACTGTAAAACAAGAAATTGTGCAGAAGGGATATGGCGAGAGTGTTCCTGCGGGATTTATGGTTTACCCAGTCAGTCAAGCGGCAGACATTACAGCTTTTAAGGCAAATCTTGTTCCTGTTGGAGAGGATCAGCTTCCAATGATTGAGCAGACAAATGAGATTGTGCGTCATTTTAATAGGATTTATAAAACAGATGTTCTTGTAGAGGCTGCAGCTTTAATTCCAAAATGCGCGCGCCTTCCGGGGACTGATGGAAAAGCGAAAATGAGTAAATCTCTTGGTAATTGCGTTTATCTTGGAGATAGTGCAGATGTTGTCGCCAAGAAAGTGAAAGGGATGTATACAGATCCAGGCCATTTACGTGTTGAAGATCCGGGTAAAGTGGAAGGCAATCCTGTGTTTACATACCTTGATGCTTTTGATCTTGATGCAGCAGCAGTTCAGGATTTAAAGGATCATTATACGCGAGGTGGTCTTGGAGATTCTGTCGTTAAAAAACGGCTTTTAGACGCCATCCAAGCCTTTCTTGAACCCATTCGTGCACGTCGCGAAACATATGCAAAAGATCCCTCTCAAGTGATGGAAATCTTGAAGCAGGGAACCGAACGCGCTGTTAAGATTGCAGCGGGAACTTTAAAAGAAGTTAAAGCCGCCATGCACCTTGATTATTTTACGTAGGTCACAATTCGGGGTTTAACCCCGAATTGTGACCTATTTGCAGCAACCCACTTTTTTAACAAACAGCTACAAGTTGAATGACGAGTTCA
>DAHVFY010000016.1 GCA_027316765.1 Parachlamydiales bacterium
TTTATGCTGGTCAAACTCGTTAACTTTATTTCTTGTTTCATCATCTTGTTTTTTCGACTTTCTCAAGCGCATGCAGATGAAACACCCGAATATTTTAAATACGCTTATGAAGCACGCAATGCTTTTATTAAAGAAATGGAAAAAAAGTATAAATGGGCAAGTAGTGGCGCTGGAGCCAGCATGCCTTCTGATGTCGAGGAACTCTCAGCACTTTTTCGTATTGATAAAAAAGTATCAAGAGATGAAGCCAGACAATTACTCATTACTGGTGTGGAAAGATTTCGTGAAGTCATTCATGAGCATGAAAAATTACGTCCCTATCTCCGTTATTACCCACTTGATATTCATGATGCTCATGTAGCTTTATATTTTGAGAATTCATATGGGTCTAGCCGAACTGATGGCAGTATAGTTTCAGTCTGTAATGATTGGCGGGGTGATGTGGTTTATGATGCTGCCAAGGAAGGAAGAACGCCAGGTAGCACACAGTATTACGAAATTTATCGAGAGAGCTACGATGAAGCTCTGAAGATACTGGGCATAGAACAACCCCCTCATATCTCTCTTGTTAAAAAAACAAGAGAGTTCTATCACAAAACGACAAAAGAAGATGATGACGAAGCAAAAAGAAACATAAAATTACCGGGGAAACAAGAGGAGTTGGCTCTTGCGGAATATGGTCCCGGGGATGAATTGAAAATTTTGGAACTTTCTGGCTCTAACTTTTGCAACAGCGTTGAAGAAGCGATTCGAGAAAGGGTTCGAGGTATTGCGGAAAAATATTTTGATGAGGAATTTTTCGCAAGAATTGCAGTAAAAGAAAAAGAATCAAGCGATGGAGAATACGTCGAATACTGGCCCAATGGAGAGCTAAAAGTTAAGGTGCAGTGGAAAAATGGAAAGCCCGACGGGCACATGCATGGATGGTATCCTGACTGCATGGAAGCTTTTAAGGCCTATTTCAAAGAAGGTCTTAAGCAAGGGGCTCATTTCTCATTCCTTCCTGTCGAGTGGCAAGCGTATAGTGGATTTATTCTGAGACGTTACAATTACAATGAGAAAGGGCAATTGCACGGTGAGCAAGACATAAGATATCCCGGTGGTCATCTAAAAGCTTCTATACACTATCGAAATGGCGTTTTACATGGCAAAGCAAGCACGTGGCATTTCGAAAAAAAAGGAAGTATCCGTGAATGGAAATACAAGAACGGAAAGCTCGTTGCCTGCAAAAATCAAACTCCCTCGAAATGATCCCTAACTCTATATTTCGAAAAAAATCTTGTTAAAATATCCTCTTTACTTTTAGAATCTCGGTTTTTCTTGAATTGCTGATTCTAAAACTGAGGTGTCAACTTTATGCTGGTCAAACTCGTTAACTTTATTTCTTGTTTCATCATCTTGTTTTTTCGACTTTCTCAAGCGCATGCACATGAGTCACCGGACTATATCAAATATGCCTTTGAAGCGCGTAAATCTTTTATTACGGAAATGGAAAAAAAGTATAAATGGGCAAGTAGTGGCGCTGGAGCCAGCATGCCCTCCGATGTTGAAGAACTTTCAGCTACTTTTCGTATCGATAAAAAAGTCTCAAGAGATGAAGCCAGACAATTACTTATTCCAGCTGTTGAGAGATTTCGTGAGGTGATTCAGTCTCATGAAAAATTACGACCTTATTTACGTTATTACCCACTTGACATTCAAGATGTAAAAATATTTCTCTACTTTAAGGATCCATATGGGACCATTCGAACTGACGGCTGTATAGTTTCAGTCTGCAATAATTGGGAAGGTAATCTCATTTATAAGGCTGCCAAGGAAGGAAGAACGCCGGGTAGCACACAGTATTACGAAATTTATCGGGAGAGCTACGACGAGGCTTTGAAAATACTTAACATAGAACAACCTCCCCACATTTCCCTTGTAAAAAAAATAAGAAATTTCCGTCACAAAAGCACAAAAAAAGATATTAATGAAGCCAAAAAAAACATAAAAACACCTGGAGAACAGGAAGAGTTAATTCTTGTACAATACGGGCCTGGAGACGAATTAAAAATTTTGGAACTTTCTGATTCTAATTTTTGCAACAGCGTTGAAGAAGCGATTCGAGAAAGGATTCGCGGTATTGCAGAAAAATATTTCGACGAAGATTTTTTTGCGAGAATTGCAGCAAAAGAGAAAGAGTCAAGCGATGGGGAATACATCGAATACTGGCCCAATGGGGAGCTAAAGGTGAAGGTGCAATGGAAAAATGGGAAGCCTGATGGACATATGCATGGATGGTATCCTAACTGCTTAGAAGCTTTTAAAGCCTATTTTAAAGAAGGACTTAAGCAAGGAATCCATCTCTCATTTCTGCCCGTGGAATGGCGAGCATACAGCGGCTTTATTATGAAATGTTATAGTTACAATGAGAAGGGGCAACTGCACGGTGAGCAAGACATAAGATACCCCGGCGGTCAGCTAAAAGCTTCCATACATTATCGAAACGGCATTTTACACGGCAAAGCAAGCACATGGTATTTCGAAAAAGACGGAAGTATCCGCAGATGGGAATACAAACAAGGAAAGCTCATTGCCTCCAAAAATCAAACTTCCTCGAAATGATCCCTAGCTCTATATTTCAAAAAAAAATCTTGTTAAAATATCCTATTTACTTTTAGAATCCCGGTTTTTCTTGAATTGCTGATTCTAAAACTGAGGTGTCAATTTTATAATGCTCAAAATCGTTAGTCTAGTTATTTTTGTTTGTTTGTTATTTTTTAAAAACACTCAAGTGCAAGGTCGTGAATCACCCGAATATTTTAAATACGCTTATGAAGCGCGCAATGCTTTTATTAAAGAAATGGAAAAAAAACATGGCTGGGTATGTAGCAGTGTTGGTACCAGCGCGCCTTCTGATGTTGAACAACTCACCGCCTCCTTCCACATCAGAAAAAAAGCGTCCATAAATGAAGCAAGAGAATTATTAATCTCAGCCACTGAAAGATTTCGTGAAATTATCCATTCTCACGAAAAATTGCGCCCATACTTACGTTACTATCCACTTGATATTCACGATGCTAAAGTGCTTTTATATTTTAAAGATAAACGAGGCTATCCCCAAACAGATGGTAGTGTCGCCTTCTCATCTAATAACTGGAAAGGTAACATAGGTTATGAAGCGGCTAAAAAAGGTAAAGAACTCGAGCTTGCAGAGTATTATAAAATTCATGAGGAAAGCTACGACGAAGCCTTAAAAATACTCGGCATAGAACAACCCCCTCATATCTCTCTTGTTAAAAAAACAACGGATTTCTGCTACAAAAGTACAAAAGAGGACACTAACGAAGCCAAAAGAAACATAAAATTACCGGGGAAACAAGAGGAGTTGGCTCTTGCGAAATATGGTCCTGGGGATGAATTGAAAATTTTGGAACTTTCTAATTCTAACTTTTGCAATAGTGTTGAGGAAGCGATTCGAGAAAGAGTTCTAGGTATTGCAGAAAAGTATTTCGATGAGGAATTTTTTGCAAGAATTGCAGCAAAAGAAAAAGAATCAAGCGATGGAGAATACGTCGAATACTGGCCGAGCGGCGAGCTAAAAGTAAAAGTGCAATGGAAAAACGGAAAGCCTGACGGACACATCCATGGATGGTATCCTAATTGCTTAGAAGCTTTTAAAGCCTATTTCAAAGAGGGTCTCAAGCAGGGAATCCATCTCTCATTTCTTCCGGCTGAATGGCGGGCATACAGTGGTTTTATTATGAAACGCTATAGTTACAATGAAAAAGGGCAATTGCATGGTGAGCAGGAAGTCAATTATCCCGGTGGTCATCTAAAAGCTTCTATACACTATCGAAATGGTGTTTTACATGGGGAAGCAGGCACATGGCATTTTGAAAAAGGAAGCATTCGCGAGTGGAAATACAAGAACGGAAAGCTCATTGCCTCAAAAAATCAACTCTAGAGTAAGGGGTGGAGATTTTGTTTTGAAAAAACTCGGGGAAAAGGCATAATTTAGACCATTGCCCAGGTGGTGAAATTGGTAGACACGCCAGATTTAGGTTCTGGTGCCGCGAGGTGTGTAGGTTCGAGTCCTATCCTGGGCATACTCTTTTTTTTATTGCACTTCTTTCTAAGTCACTCTAAACTTGAACAAAAAACAATTTAGGTGAAATCATGAAGGCAACGTTTTTTTCCCTCCTTATTGGACTGATGAGTTTTGTTCAGATGTGCGCTGAAGAGGTGTACCCTGTTGTCATTTTAGGTGGCGGAGTAGGGGCGTTGACTTCAGCAATCTATTTGGGACGCGCCGGCATCACCCCTCTTGTAATTGAAGGACCAAAAAAAGGGGGTGCCATAGCGCAATCTCCCCATGTGCAAAATTGGCCGGGCGAAATTCAAATCTCAGGACTTGACCTTGTCGATAAAATTTACAATCAAGCAGAGTATAACGGTGCGCACTTTATTGCCGAAGAGGTCATTGCTGTCGATTTTCGACATCATCCTTTTACCATCACTTTAAGAGATCTCTTTACTCCTGCTAAAACGCGAAAAATTTTCACAAACGCCTGCATCATCGCAATGGGTTCCAATCCTAATTTGCTTGGGGTTCCCGGAGAAGAGCTTTACTGGACACGTGGTGTTTATAATTGTGCGGTTTGTGACGGAGCTCTTTATAAAAATAAAGTCGTTGCAATTGTAGGCGGTGGCGATGCCGCAATCTTAGAAGCAGAACACCTGGCAAATATCACAGAGAAGGTTTACATCCTCGTCCGTAAGGACAAGTTTCGCGCTCTTGAGGAAAAACGTTTACAAGAGTTAATAAAGCGCGCAAATGTGGAAGTTCTCTTTAATACAACGGTTCAGGAAATTCAAGGAGATGGAGAAAAGGTCACGCATTTGGTCATTCGGCAATCCGACAAAAAATGCACTTTAGATGTTGCGGCGTTATTCCTCGCAATCGGTGCCAAGCCAAATTCTGAAATTTTTCACGATCAGCTTGAGATGGATACGCAAGGGTATATTCTTCTTAAAAATGATCAAGAGACTTCTATTAAAGGAGTGTTTGCCATTGGAGACATTGTTGATCCTATCTACAAACAAGCGGTCATTGCTGCCGGACAAGGAGCTATTGCCGCTTGCCAAGTCACACAAAAAACAGGGAAATCCACTGAACCTACTCAAACAGCAACATCTGGTTCATCTTCTGCAGATGCTTCTTCACCTAAACTTCAAAAGGGAAAAGCAATTGAGATTGTCAGTCTAGAGCACTTTAAAAAAGAGGTGCGTCTGGGGTCGACTCCTATTTTCATCGATTTTTATGCAACTTGGTGCGGACCTTGCAGAACTTTAGGCCCTATGATCGATAAGTGGGCAAAGGAATATGCTGGAAAAGCTCGATTTTTTAAAGTCAACGTCGACAATCAAGAAGAGATCGTCGATTTGTTCAACATTAGAGCAATGCCAACGCTTGTTGTCTTAAATAAAGAGGGAAAAGAGGTCTCAAAAAAAATCGGCACGCAAGAGATCGTCCAATTCATGAACAAAATAGATCTATCAAAAATCAAATAAACACGTGGCAATCAGGATTACAGAGTGCGGATGAAACTTGGGACGGCAAACATTTCGTGCTCTTAATTTTTTCTTATTGATTTTTTAATTTATCTAAAATTTTCGAGATGTTAAATTTGCTTCTTTGATCACAACCACAGGAAGGATTTTATGAAACAGAAACTCTCGACATTGGTTCTAGCACTTACAGCTCTCATTGCCTTGTGTCTACCAAACATTGCACAAGCAAGAGATCTCTACGCTGGAGCAAGCCGCACTTCTCATGTTCACATATTTGATTGCATAACCAACAAAGATCTCATCAGACTCGAAGATGGCTCAGAATGGCGCGCAGCAACTCCTAATGAAGCATTTATTGCCTACTCTTGGCAACCAACCGTTCGCAATAGTCGTGGAGATGTTCAAGTCTTTGGCGACAGAATTGTAATCACACCTAATAAAGGTCTTTTCACATCAGCTTCTTACTTCCCTTTCTATCTCAACAATCAAGAAGATGGATCATATATCCGCGTTGAACCGGTATCAAGTCCCATCTATTTTGGATCGGATTCTTTTTGGGTGTTTAACACCAATCTGCGCCTTGGGTACGTCTACCTCTCCGCAGGCAATAGTCCAGACCTTATTTCTTGGGAAATCTCAAGCTCTTATTATTATCTCTTAAGAGATTGGGAACCTGATGATCACATCGTCGTCGGCCTGTACGATAGTTTGTTCTCTTTCTTAACTTCGTACAACTACATTTTGATTAACTTCAATAAAGCACATTTTGTCCAAGCAAGACCTCATTAATTTAAGAGGAAAAATATGTCTATTACAAACAATTTGATCCCGACATTTAACGGGAACCGTCTGTTAGCTGAACAGAAAAACTTATCAAATCCTTGCAACTGGCAGCTCACGGCATTAGTGATCACATCTGTTGCTTTAACTATCATTGCCTTCATCATTAAAGCAGCACTTGCATCCAATCCTCTCGGAATGATCGCTTTTACTGTTTGCATAGGTATTAGCGCCACACTCATGCTCATTGCGCTAATTAAGGGTTTGATGCAGCTTTGCTGTTGTAGAAGTAATTCTGCAAGTCTTCAAAAAGAACATGTGTCCTTCCCCGCAGCCGGTCGAGCCAACTCTAATGGAATTTGTTGCTGCTATGGCGAGGATGAAGATGGATCTAGGGGTCGTGGCGGCGGTGCAAGAGGTGGATGGGGATCTCCCACTCCTTCTGGAAATGGCAACGCAGCTCCCTCTCATCATAACAAAGGTGGATGGGGCAATCCTAATCCTAACCATCATTCACGCCAGAAAAAAGATTGGGGACAATAATCCATTTCGATGTGTTAAAAAAAAAGCCACTATGATAACGTCGAAGAGGAATCTTTAACTTAAATGGGGTGCAACAATGGGTAAGTCAAAAGACGCCAAGAAAGAAGATAAAAAAAAGCCTGCAAAAACTGCTAAAGAAAAAAAAGCAGCAAAACAAGAAAAGAAAAGACTTAAGGGCTGATTCTACTTTTCCGGGCCTTTCACCGGGCCCGGATATCAAGATCTAGGATTGATAAACAGGAAAGGAATTTCCATTTCATGACGCGTCAATCCGCCGTGCGCTCCGTAAAAGTGCTGTTCAAAGTGATGCTTCTCATACCACCAAACGCCCTCTCCTTCCTTAGGAAGGATGACAAGATTCCCAACACGGTTAAGAAATTTCTCCGATGGAGCTCTCTCTCCAAAAAATCGCTGCTGAATCAACTCTTCTGTGAAAACAACACGCGCTTTTTCTTTTAAAAGCTCTTGAAGCACTTCTTTGGCTTCACCTAAACGCTCTTCTTGAATATGAAGGAAAAAATCGCGGCAGGAGCCTGCCGGAGCAAGAAGCCTTCCATCGCGATTGCGTTTTAAATATCTCTCAATACCTGGGAACTCTTTATTCAAATAAAATGTCGTCATCGGATTTACGTCTACCATTCCATGATCTGCAGTCACAATACAGGCGACTTTTTTATCTTTATATTGCAACTGTTGCCAAAATAATTCTTCTATCTGTTGCCAAAAAAGATTGACTGCTGTTTCAAATTGAGGACTATCAATTCCATGTCTATGTCCTGCAGCATCAATCTCTCCAAAATAACTGTAAATGTAACTTTTTTCATTCTTGTTTTGCATCGAGAGATTAGAAAGAGTTGTTAACGCTTCTTTTGTAGAATTAAAAGGAACTTGAATCGCGCCTTTAAACATTGAAGAAGAATAAGGAGAGTGCGCAATGCTCGCATTTTGCATCACATATGAGGTAACCCCCTCTTGGGAGAGCGCTTCATAAAATGTGTGTGGTGGATAGAAATTCTCAGCCGCAATCCCCGCTTCTTTCAAAGTTCCGGGATTATGATCTCCGGCAAAAGAAAATAAAAGTGGTGCAATTATTCTATCGACAAGCGGTTCATAATAAAACCATTCATAAACACCGCTTTCACCAACATTTAAATCTGTATTCATGCAAGTAACATGAGCGGCTGTTGTCGAGGGAAACTGAGAAGTCAGCTTGGATACAATCCCCTGCTCAATAAAACGTCTTATAAAAGGAAAACGCTCTTTATATTTCTCAAAAAACCGCCAACCAAATCCATCTACAAGAATCAGAATTACAAGATCGTAAGAACTCGCGTCTACTACCTCTTCAGGAAGTCTTTTTCCTTCTTTTCCTGTAAGAAGATATTTAACAGTCTGAGGAATTCGAGAAAAACAATAAGATTCATACAAAGGACGACAAATCCCCGGAGAGGAATTTTTTTCAATGGCAAGCAAGGATCTTTCATTAATCATTGTAGTTTTTATCTTCCTTTCGTTTAAAATAGGCGTACACGGGAGCTTTATATGCGAATTGCAAAGACTTTAACTGTTTTTAGCCTTGCCATGATCAACGTAGCTGCTATCGGCAGCGTGAAAAATTGGCCTCTAACCGCTGAATATGGTTTTTCATCCGTCTTTTTTCTAATTCTAGCAGCTTTAACATTCTTTTTTCCAGTCTCTCTTATCGCTGCAGAACTTGCAACCGCTTGGCCAAAGCGCGGAGGGGTTTTTGTTTGGGTCAAAGAAGCTTTTGGACACCGAACAGGATTTCTTGCAATTTGGCTACTTTGGATAGAAAATGTGATTTGGTATCCAACTATTCTCTCTTTTATTGCAGGAACGCTTGGATTTGCCTTCTTTCCTTCCCTTGCAGATAACAAACTCTATACCTTAGCTGTTGTCCTCATCACCTTCTGGGGCTCGACTCTTCTTAATCTTCGCGGGATGCGCACCTCAAGCGCTTTGAGTACAGTAGGAAGCGTATGTGGGACGTTTGTCCCGGGGATTTTGATTGTAGCGCTTGGAGCTGTTTGGTATTTCTCAGGGGCTCCCATTCAAATCACTTTCTCCTGGGAAGATTTTATTCCCAATATGACAGCTCCCGAGCAGTTGGTATTTTTCACAGGGGTTCTCCTCTCCTTTGGAGGAATGGAAATGTCTGCAATCCATGCACGTGATGTACAAAATCCTCGCAAAGACTATCCCAAAGCAATTTTTCTTTCTGCATTTTTCATTTTAGGGCTCTCCATTTTGGGAGTGTTAGCGATTGCTATGGTTGTCCCCCAATCCAAAATTAGTCTTGTCGCCGGATCCATTCAAGCATTTCAATATCTCGTCGATGCTTATAGCCTTTCTTGGCTAACCCCCATCATCGCTCTCTTCCTCGCCTTCGGAGCCGCAGGCTCTGTTGCTACCTGGACATTAGGCCCTGTTAAAGGTCTCCTTGCCGCCGCAGAAAGTGGAGATTTACCCCCTATTTGTAGAGAAGTTAACAAAAAAGGCATGCCCTCCTTCATGATGATCATCCAAGCCCTAATTGTAACAGCTCTTTCCCTTCTCTTCCTCTTTGCGCCATCAGTCAGCAGCGGATTTTGGATTTTAACAGCTCTTGTCTCTCAAATTTATCTTGTCATGTATTTACTTATGTTCGCAGCTGCAATTAAGCTTCGTTACAAACACCCACATATTGAGAGACCCTACAAAATCCCCGGTGGCAACTGTGGCATGTGGATCATTGCAAGCGTCGGGATCTTATCCTCTCTTTTTGCTCTTTTCGTCGGATTTTTTCCACCCGTCCAACTTCCGACAAAAAGCCCTCTTCTTTACATACTATTTCTTGTAAGCGGTCTTATCGTCGCATGCGTCATTCCTGCAATAATTCTTCTGTTCAAAAAACCTGAATGGGAGCATCCTTTAAGCCATGAAAAACAACAAAGAGACGAATGACAACTGGAAAAGCTATGATAAAACAGTCGGAGCCACCGGGCATTACTATCATCAAAGCTTAATTCTTCCTAAAGCACTTGAACTCCTCAACTTGCGTAAAGCCAATCTAAGCCTTCTCGATCTCGGCTGTGGTCAAGGAGTTCTCGCACGTCATCTTCCTGAAAAAGTCGACTACCTTGGTATCGATGCTTCCACATCTCTTGTTCGCGCAGCACGCAAATACAGCAAGCATAAATTCATGACGGCTGACGTTTCTAAACCTCTTGATTTAGAAAAAAAAGACTTTACACACGCAACTCTGATCCTAGCTCTTCAAAACATTAAAGACCCTCTTCCTGTTTTAACAAATGCAGCCAATCACTTAAAACAAGGAGCAAAACTCCTTATTGTCCTTAACCATCCCTGCTTTCGAATCCCACGCCAATCCAGCTGGGGAATCGATGAGGGGAAAAAATTGCAATATCGAAGAGTTGATCGCTACTTCTCTCCTCTTGAAATCTCCATTCAAATGCGTCCGAGCCAAAATGAACAATCCGCAGAAACACAGTCCTACCACTATCCATTGTCTTCTTATTGCGCATGGCTAAAAGAGGCTGGATTTTGTATCGAGCTCATTGAAGAGTGGTGCTCTGATAAAAAAAGCATGGGCAAAATGGCGACTATGGAGAATCGGGCTCGTCAAGAATTCCCTCTCTTTCTTACTCTCCTTACTCGTAAAAACTAGACATCGCTCTGGCATTTTTTGATGTAATGACGTATCATCTGTCATACTGAAGTGAATTCAAGGAAAGTTTTATGTGCGGCATTTTTTGTTATATCGGTCCTCGCAATTCAGCAAAGATATGTATAGATGGTCTCAAACGACTTGAGTATCGAGGTTATGACTCTGCAGGAATTGCTGGAATTTACATGGGAAAAATCCTTTTCCATCGAGAGATTGGCAATGTCCAAGCACTTAAAAATGCCTTTGATGAACAGCCACTACCCCTTGACCTTGCTATCGCGCATACCCGTTGGGCAACGCATGGCAAACCCTCAAAGGAAAACGCGCACCCCCATCTTGACCAATCCGAAAGCATTGCAGTTGTTCATAATGGAATTATCGAAAATCATGCAGCTTTGCGCGCCATGCTTAAAGAAAAAGGCTTTTCCTTCAAATCGGACACCGATACTGAAGTAATTGCGCAACTCATCTCTCACTTTTATGAAGGAGATCTGCTTGCCTCTGTCCAAAAAACTTTAGCTCTCCTCCAAGGTTTCTGGGGAATCGCTGTTATCCACAAAGACCATCCAGAAAAAATTATTGCCGCAGCGCGAGAAAACCCCATCGCTATTGGGCTTTGTACAAAAAGGCAAGAAGCCTACATCTCTTCAGATGCCAACGCCTTTCAAGCTCAAGATTTAGATGTCCTCTTTTTGCATAGCGATGAAATCGCTGTCATCACAAGAGAGCGCGTTGACGTTTTTGATCAAAGCACAACACCGGTTAGCAAAGAAATCCAAAAGATCGAAGGGGAAAAAAATGCCATTTCAAAAAATGGCTTTGAACACTTCATGTTAAAAGAAATTTTTGAACAACCTCAAACAATCCAACAAGCCTTTCACGGCAGATTAATTGAAAATTTTGGCACAGCAGAATTTGAGCAATTCCCTCTTACAACAAAAGAACTCCTTGCCGTACGACGCATTTTGATTCTTGCCTGCGGAGGCTCATGGCACGCAGGATTAGTTGCAGCCTCTCTTCTTGAAGACGTTGCAAGAATTCCTACACAAGCTGAAATCGCCTCAGAATTCCGATATAGAAACCCCATCGTCTCTGAAGACACCCTCGTCATTGCCATTAGCCAGTCAGGAGAAACCCTCGATACGATTGCAGCTGTGCGCGAAGTTAGAGCAAAAGGAGCCAAAGTCATTGGGATCTGTAATGTTCGCAACTCAACATTAACTCGCGAAGCAGACGCCACAATTTTTTTACGAGCCGGCCCCGAAATTAGCGTCTGCTCAACAAAAGCCCTGACAAGTCAGATCACCGTTCTCTCTTTATTTACGCTTCTTATGGCACGACTGCGGCACATGAATAAAGAAGAAGGGCGCATTTTTTTACACGAAATACAAAGACTTCCAACAATTATCGAATATGTACTTCGTCAAAAAGAGACCATTGAAACACTTGCAAAAAAGTACGCCTGCTTTGACAATTTCTTCTTCTTAGGACGTCACTACATGTATCCAACAAGCCTTGAAGGAGCATTAAAACTCAAAGAGATCAGCTACATCAATGCTGTTGGCTACCCGGCAGGAGAGATGAAGCATGGACCCATCGCTCTCATCGATTCCAAATTAGCTGTCGTTGGTATGTGCGGAAACAAACGCACCTATGACAAAATGTTAAGCAATTTAAGAGAAGTAAAAGCAAGAGGCGGCATCTTGCTTGCTTTTGCACCTGAAGGCTCTTTAGAAATTGATGAGGTCGCAGATGATATCGTCTATCTTCCCAAAGTCTCTGATGAGTGCGCACCTATCCCTTATACAGTTGCAAGTCAACTCTTAGCCTATTGCATCGCCAAAGAGCGCGGCACAGAAATCGATCAACCTCGCAACCTTGCGAAATCCGTCACCGTTGAATGAACCCGTGCGCCTTTCGATAGTTTCAACCTTGCAAATTCATAACAAATCCATTAAATTGTGATCTATGCCAAAACGTTATTTAAGGTGGTACGTATGGGTTATCGGAGGGTTCTGTCTTCTGCTTCTCCTTCTGCCCACTTTATTTTCAACAACTCCCGGAAAGAACCTTCTTCTTACCATCGTTCGGAGTACGACAGGACAAGATCTTAACATTGATAAGCTCTCCTTATCCTGGCTTGGGCCTCAAGAAGCACGTGGAGTGACCTTTAAAGATGAAAAACGTCACATCGCTTTTGAATGCACTTACGCCCAAACAGAAGCTCCTATATGGAAAATATCAAACTTCGATGTCAGTTTAAACATCCACGAAGGAACACTCCATATCACCCCCCTTGGCGCGCCTCCTATCATCTTTCAAGAGATCGATATCCTGCTGACCGCCGCACGACAAGACCTTCCACTTATCTTTTCCATCACCGGAAAAACAGAAGAACAAGGCGTCATTGGCAATTTTGCAATTAAAGGACAAATTGCTCAATTTCATACCGACCACCCAGAAGGAAATATTGAAGCAACCGTCAGCCATCTCCCCCTACTCGGTGTCGATCAGCTTCTTGGATTAAAGGGCGCTCTTGTTGCGTGCATCGGCTCTACCATCGATCTCAACCTAACTGCACATGGAGCCAAGGAAGCACTCTCTTTTAACATGAAAGCCTCTTCCCCTAACTTCCGTGCACACATCGAAGCCATCTCTCAAAATAACTCTCTAGAACTTAGCGCCCCAGCTCAAATCACGCTTAAAGTCACTCCAACACTTGTATCAAGATTTTCCCTTCCTTCTCTGAAACAAGAAACACTCCTTACTGCAGATCTCTCTTCCCTTTCCTGCCCCTTTTCAGAAAAAGGAATTGAGCTCAAAAAACTAAAGGTCGACGCAGCAATCCACTGCGCGCCCGCCTATTTTTCAGATCTCACCATCAGCGCTCTGCAAGTTCAACTCTTTTCGCAAAGCATCGACGAAAAAGTCGATGCAGTTGTGAATGTATCATCCCCTGATTTCACCCTTTCAACGGCAACGCTTTCCCTTACTAAAGAAATCACACTTACAGCGCCCCTTTCTTTGACTTACACACCTAAAAAAGGGACTCCCTTTACTCTGAATGTCGCAACCTTTTCCCTTCCCCCATCTTTTGCACTAGAAAAAATGCAAACCGATGCGCAACTACTTCTTCCCTCTTACGATCTAACAGCACATCTCATTGCAAACACTTGGGATAACATCGCCATCTCATTGCAGGGAAAAAATTATCAAACAGATCTTACCGCAAAAATTGTAGATGAGGTCTTTATTATAAAGAAACCTTTTACCATCTCTGCATCTCTAACAAGCACTTTCATCAAGACTTACTTCCCCAACATCGCATTAAGAGAACCAGCACCCATCAAAATCGATGTCGCTCCCCTCTCTCTTCCTTTTAAAACATTCGACCTCACCCAAATCCAAGGACAAGGCAAAGCATACGCAAACGAGCTTTTGCTTACATCAAAAGAAGGATCTAAACAATTTCTGCTGAAAAATCCTGAAGTTCGTTTTTCTTTCAATGGAAGTAAAGAAACAGCAGGGTTTCAGATGACATCGACCATCGAAGAAGGGACTCTCTCCCTTGACGTTACTCTCACACAATTCTCTTTTTCAAATAGTGCAAACGCTATCATTAACGCAACAGGCGCTCTTCAAAATATCTCCCCCTCTTTTTTTGATATTTTGATGGTTAAAAATCTCTCCTTGCAAACACTTCTAGGCAACACTCTAGACCTTAGTTTTAAACTCAATAGCCAAGCAGAAAAACAAACCTTTTCTCTGAATGCAAAAAGCCCCAATCTCTATTTTTCCGGAAATTTCCTTCTTCAAAACAACCTTTTGCAATTAGAATCTCAAGGTCTTGCATTCAATTTTATCATCACAAAAGAGTCTTATCCTCTTTTCGACAATGGCCCTCTAAAATTGGCAGCGCCCGCTGTCTGCTCACTTCAGATAGAAGAGATGCAATGGCCTGTTGTGCGTGCAAAAAAAGCGCATCCACTTTTAGAAAGAATCCCTATTAATGCGTTTAATTGGGATTTAATGCGTCTCAAAGGAGAACTTCTTTTAAAAGAACTCAAGTACCAGCAATTCACCTTAATGAATACAACGCTTCAATTCGAAAAAAGGGAAAACATCCTCTTTAACCTAAATAGCAGCCTCTCTCCACAAGGGCAAATCGCCATTACGGGAGAGATGCCCGGAACTCCCACACCTCAGATGAAAGTCCATGCTCTCATTAAAGATTTCCCAACCATTGCTCTTGATCTACTCCCCCGCCTCTTTGGCTCACAAGACCTCTCTTTCGTTCCTGTGTTTGGCAAAACCTTAAACGCACAAGTTGACCTTGACCTCAATGATTTTAACGGCCCTATTGGGCTTAACCTCACCTCAGAGAACACACGCATCTCCCTTAAAGGAGAGATGCAACATGGCTTCTTAACCCTTAAAGAATCGCTTCACGCCCAGGTGTTGATGACCCCGGAGCTCAGCGCTCTTATTCTCAAACAGCTCAACCCTCTATCAATTAAAGAAATCACATCAAAAAGCCCCATTACCTTAGAAATCGATTCTACAGGCTTTCTACTCCCTATCCACCCCTTCACTCCCAGTAAATTATTCATGAAAAAAGGAGTGCTCGAATTTGGAAAGATCTCTTGCCACAATGAAGGCAATATCAGCACAACACTCAATCTCCTCAAGTGGGGAAAAATAGGGAAAGGAGATACCCTTAAACTTTGGTTGGCTCCTTGCGTCTTTTCCATTCAGCAAGGAGTTGCTACACTTGAGCGAACAGAGATCCTTCTCGCCGATGCATTTGATATTGCCATCTGGGGAAATGTCGACCTGGTTCAACACTATATAAACACAACCCTTGGACTTACCTCCTCGGCTCTTAGCTCCGCCTTTGGAATTAAAAATCTTCCCAAAGACTACGTTCTTCAAATTCCTATGAAAGGCCCTATGAACAACGTCACGATTGACACAGCAGGCGCCACAACAAAAATTGCACTACTGCTAGCTTGGCAACAAAAAGACTTAGCAGGCGCTTTTGGCAGCAAAGGTGCCTTCTTTAATGGCCTTATCGATAAAGTCGTCCCTCTTCCCGACATGAATACAAAAGCACCTCCTGCAAAACACCCTTTCCCTTGGGAAATTCCTGAAAAACAAAAAACATCAGGAACGCCTATCAAAAAAGGCGACAAACCTCTTAAACAACTCCTCAAAGTCATCAAATAGTAGAGTTCTTCTAAAACCCTCATGAGTTCATAAAATTGAGATTACAGAGCCCAAAATAGACATGTCGGAAACAAGGACACGAAGTGCTTTGTTTCCGACATGTCTAATTCGGGCTTTACAAATTTAAGTGAGTTTTAGAAGAGGTCTAGTCAAAAAAAATGATGCAATTAATTGATGAAATCTGATAACTTACCTGCCTTACTAGCTATGCTCTACAACACCAAAAAAATCGGTGTTTGCAAATAAAAAAGAGGAAGAGTAAATAAAGGAAAAAGTTGAAAGGAAGAAGAGACGAGCATGAACATAAAAAGCGAAAGACTCAAGAAGCTCGAAAGTGAGCTTACAGACCTAGAACAATGGCTGAAACTTGGGCTTGTTCCAAAAAAAGACATGGAAAAGCACAAGGAAGAGATGGGCGCCCTCAAAGTTAAAATCGATGAGGAAAAAGAACGCCTCCGCTTCTTAAAAGAAAGCGGCGAACTTGAGGAATATGTTCCGCCAAAACGCGGACACGGCCGTCAAGCCTTCCAAGAACCACAGAGCATGCCCGATATGGATATGGGCGATGAAGGCCTCACCGATGCAGGTCTTGATATGGAAACAGAGTCCTTCGACGTTGAAACCACAACAAACGAAGAGACAGAAGGAGAAGAAGAAGAGGGTTACGTTCAAGAAGAAGAGGAAGAAGAAGACCCATTCAGCGATCGCAATCGGTGGCGACGAGGCATACTCGAAGATCCGGATGCCAGTGACTGGTAAAGACAACTCCTCATCGTCTGCGCACAAAACATCTTTTATAAGATTAAACGCAAAGACAAAGGGCCGCGAAGTCGCAAAGAATTTAAAAAACATCTCTTTTCTTGCGTCTTCGCGTTTAAAAAAAATTGAGCATGAACTCTAAAGAAGCTAGCCTCTACGTCCACATCCCCTTTTGCACAAAAAAATGCCCTTACTGTCATTTTTACGTTGTTCCGGATAAAGACCCCTTCAAACAGCAGCTTTTGACAGCCCTAGAATTAGAGTGGCGCACGCTCTCACCAAAGCTTGAAGGAAAAAACATTGTCTCCATCTATTTTGGAGGTGGAACCCCCTCCTTGATGGGAAGTAGCGGTATTGAAAAAATCCTCAACTGGTTTCCACGAATAGAGAGCCAAGAGATTACTTTAGAAGCCAATCCGGAAAACATCTCCTTAAAGCTCATGCAGGAGATGCGCTCTATTGGTATCAATCGAGTGAGCATCGGCATTCAAACTCTTGACAACCTCCTTCTAAAACGGCTAGGGCGCGGACACACCAAAGATACCGCCCTTCGCGCAATCGAAACAACCTTTGAAGCGGGAATCGAAAACATTTCGATCGATTTGATGTACGAACTCCCCGGACAGACCCTTGCTATCTGGGAAGAGACTCTACAACAACTTGCCCCTCTCCCTCTCTCTCACCTTTCCCTCTATAATCTCACAATCGAACCCCATACCACATTCTACAAACAACAAAAAGAACTAACTCCTCATCTCCCCTCTCCGGAAGAATGCTTAAAAATGCTCAACACCGCAACCTCTTACTTGCCCAAAATCGGCCTTGAGAGGTACGAAATCTCCGCCTTTGCAAAAAAAGGAAAACACTCTAGACACAATACAGGCTACTGGACGGCACGACCTTTTTTAGGTCTTGGCCCTTCCGCATTCAGCTATTGGGATAAAAAACGGTATCGAAATGTCGCCAACCTTACAACCTACGCACAAGCTCTTGCAGAAAAACGCTCTCCCGTTGACTTCGAAGAAACCCTCCCCTATCCAGATAATCTCAATGAGCTCCTTGCCGTTGAGCTCCGTCTCCTCAGAGGCGTCCACCTTCCGACTTTTGAAACGCGCCACGGATCGCTCCCTTCCTCCACTTTAACCGCCCTAACAGATGCTGCAGTAAAAGGATGGCTTACGCTCTCCCCCTCTGAAGTAAAGCTCACCAAGCAAGGACTCCTCTTTTACGACTCATTAGCAGCGCTCATCATTTAAAACCCAATTTTTGAAACACGTTCAGCATAAAAAAAGGCGAAACCGTTACCCGGTTTCGCCTTAAGAACACATCATCTTGCGATAACTACGATTAGTCGTCTATAACTTCGTAGCTTCTTCGACCAAAAATGCGTGAAAATTCCCTTCTTATTCCGGTAATCACTGATTCTTTTTCCTCACCGACAAACCTAAAGTCTCCTTCTTGTTCAATTTCGTCTTGAGGTATGATGATTGAGGGATCTGTCGTTTCCACTTTAGCGTCGTTTCTTTTAAAAAGTGTACTAACTTTCTCAGATACACGCGTCGTGAAAGCATCCTTTTTATCTTGAAGGCTTAAGTAACGATTTCTAATCGCACTTGCAATCTTACCTCTATGCTGCACTCTGAGAGCCTCTTTCGCCTCTTTTCTTACAACTGCCAATTTTTCTGTATCTATTGATGCATTAGTCGTAAATGCCCAAGTAGCTCTGACTAACCACGTTGCACGATCGAGCGCCTCGTTAATCTTAATCGTTTCCTTCTCTGATAACGAATCTCTAAATGGACGTACTTTCCCTTGTGCTATCTTGTTTTCTATTTTCGATGCTTCATTTTGTTTAATTCCTAAGGTTACTGATCTGCTTACATAAGAAGAGTTCACGTCAATTTCTACATCAATTGCAGACATACCAGCCTCATCAAGATGAGTTTTAAGGAACGTTAAAGCTTGCAACACCTGTTGAAGTTTGCCATTAATCTTTACATATTCCTC
The DNA here is from genome assembly GCA_027316765.1 of Parachlamydiales bacterium. Lineage (GTDB taxonomy): Bacteria > Chlamydiota > Chlamydiia > Chlamydiales > Rhabdochlamydiaceae > DAHVFY01. Next base: position 18,557 of record DAHVFY010000016.1, read on the forward strand.
ACTACCCGCTGTTATTGCAGGTTTTGCCAATAAATTTTCAAGTGCAATTTTAGACATATTTAGATTCTTATACAAATTTTCTAGAGCTTCTTTGTCTAGTAAACGTGTATGGATCTTATCAACTGTTGGACCAGCTACGAGTGTCGCACCAACTCCTGCTAATGCAAATGGAGTTGCAACAAGCACTGCTGCGCCTAGGAGAGTATATTTTACTCCTTCTGCAGCTACATGAAGTGTTTTACCAAGTATTTTTGCCCCAACGATTGCAGCAAATGCTGTAATTGCAACAAACGGCTTCGCTACGAAACCTGCTGCAGCAAGAGGTGCTGTCAAAACAGAGCTAACATCTTGATTAACAACTGTCAATGGCACTTGAGCCAAAGCCATCGGTGCTCTTGAAACAATAGATCCAACGTTCCATGCTTGTCTTGCAGTGTCTAGGATGTTGTATGTGGCTTTTTTCAACTTAGATAAATTGTTAAATCTTTCAATAAGTGTATCCTCAGGCACTTCCCTGCTAGATGAGGCATTATGTTCCCAAACCTCCAATATAGTCAGAATTTGCCTAGAGCGCATATCTTTGGACTGCACTATCGTCTCCCGAATTTCTGCTAAACTAGTATTAGTTGGAGTTTTAAGATCGCTCTCGAGTATCAGGGAATTGCGACGTGAGGCGTCGAGAAACTTGGTAATAATCTCCTTAATTTTCACTTCATCAAGTTCTGGATGAGCTTGTCTTAAATAATTAGCAATTTTCTCCTCAAAAACCTTGAGCTCTCTTGTAGAGTATTCGCTTTTCTCCAGCAACATCTTTTCGGCTAGGTCGTATTGTGAAATGGTAAGACCAAGAGCGCCTTCAATTGCAGCTTCTTTCTTGTAATTTTCTTGGATAAATTGACCTTTAGAAACCTTTGATGTGTGACCGTTTACAGTCACTGTTTTGACTTCATCATCGATCAATGAGTTAGGTGTAATTGCGTGAACGACTTGTTTTCCAAGTGCCAATACGCTTTTTTCCGCCAAGTTTTTTACAGAGTTAAAACCTTTTTGTGCTAAGGATTTAATTCTTCCAGGAGAATTCTCAGCCGAGACCTCTTCTTTGATTTCTTTGGTTTCTTCGATTGGTTGAAATTCCATACTACTGTAATTGTGGCCATTAAACGAACTGCTCTGGTTGTTCTCATAAAATCCTAGATTATTGAAACTATCTCTACTGCTTTGACTATCTTGTATGATTATTGTGTCTGACATATTTTATCCCCTTATTAAGGTTTTTTTACTGTTTTTATTTAATTAATAAACATTATATTGACTTATACAATTTATTATATCAAATCGATAATTTATTATCAACGACTAATCTTTTTAATTAACGCTGTATAAACTGATTATTAATAAGATAGGGTTAAAAATTAATTTCTAATAGCAATAAAAATTACAGTTGAATTAGGGGTAAAAAAGGAAAAGGGTGGGGCTTTTGCCGATGGCGGGAGGGGGGAGCTTCCTCCAACCGGCGACCGTATGAGTATGAACTGCCTCGGCCGGACCTGTTAAATCCGAGGCTATAGAGAGTAACGTCTTGTCTTTCAATGTCTTAACGAGAATGGCAAAGAGTTTTTCGTTTCTATAGGGAGCCTCGATGAAAAGATGGGTCAACCTCTGCTGTTGAAGGGCTAAAAGCTGAGGGACTAGGAGGGAGGGGTCGCGTTCAAGATAGCCATGGAATGTAAAGGATTGAGCAGGCAGGCCCGAGAGCATGAGCGCTAGAGGGATAGAAGAGGGACCTGAATAGGCTTTTACGGGAATGTTAAGAGCTTGGACGCTTAAAACAAGCTCTCTACCTGGGTCTGCAAGACAGGGAAGGCCGCAATCGGACACAAGGCCAAGGCACTTGCCTGCCTTTAGGGGTTCTAAAAGCTCAGAAAGATCTTTTGTGTGCTCATTAAGGAGAAATTGAGGCAAATCAAGTCTTCCGAAATGGCGAAGAAAAGCGCGCCCTCCTTTGGGGCTCTCGGCGATGAGTCCGTCAAGACTTGCAACTGCAAGGGCTACACTTGGAGTAAAAGTATCATCTGTTGTCGATTCAGGGCTTAAAAGATTAGGAAGTAGAATGAGCATTTCAAGATTTATAAAGGGTGAGCTTTGTTGTGAAAATTTCTAATAGCAAATCAGGGGCTATCCCTGAACTTTTAGCAGCTAATTCTAGCTCAAAAAGAGCTTCTAGACTCTTTCTAAAATAACGAGGGCCATAAATGCGCGTTTTTGCAATGAACTTATCTGCTTGAGAGGATTTAAGGTGTGGGATTGTGCCTTCTGCAATCTGCATGCCAACTTGAAGATGATACCGAATTTGACCAATGAGGGTGATAAGAAAGGTGGTATCTACACTAGAGGGGATTGCGGGTGTCGTTTCCCAAACAATATTTTCAGCAACTTGCCACCCTGTCTGAGTATGATTAGATGTGCAAATTGCCGAGGCATCATCTAAAGTGATCCGGCTGCGACTGCCAGTATATGCGATTAATTTAAATAATTCTCCTTGGAGGGCACCCATGTCAGTGCCAATTTCCTTTAAAAGGTGGGCTGTAAGTGCGGCATCGAGGGTTTTTCCTTGTAAAACAGCTTCCTTAACGAGATATTCTCGAAGTCGTTTTTCCTTGTCCCAAGACTTTTCCTCAGATAGATCGACAAGAACTCCTTCTTTTTTTCCTTTCTCGTATACCTCTTGACACCCTTTAAGAGATGTTGCTGTCAAGATGAGAAAGGCGCTGCAGTTTTCTTTGGAAAGGTAGGCAAGAAGGGGTTCTAGAGCAGCTTTTTTCAGTTTATCAAAGCCGTCAAAAATTGTGAGGGGGCGCTTACCAAAAAGAGAAAATGTGGTAAGTTCAGCGATTAATTTCTCTACGGGAATTTCTAATGCGTCAAAGCGAGCCTGGGTGTCGGGCTTAATGGCGCTTATGACCATTTCCACAATCTTTCTTCTCTCGAACTCTGTTGGAGCCACGACCATATAGACTCGAGCTAAGTGAAGAGGAGCCGCTTCTTGGAGGTGTTTTTCAAAAGCACTTAAGTTTGTGAATTTCATATAGTTTACACGATAACATTTCTAAATATGATGATCATCATTAAAATAATTATTGACAAGTGGGGTGAAAAATTACTACACTCAGATTTAGGGCGAATGCTCTTTACAAGGAGTTCCAGTATGATGGCACGATCTACAAAAAAAGCTTCTTCGAGATCAAAAACGACTCGAAAAGCCTCTCCAGCCAAGAAAAAAACAGCAGGGAAGAAAACGGTCTTTCACAAGCTGCTAACAGCTGAGGGTTGGAAACGGCTCATGATGGGCAAAATGCGCAAAAAATCGAAATAACCTAACGCGACTTAAAAATCGGACTTGAGCTGACGCAAAAGCTTTTCTTTTTGCGTTCTTGCGTCAGACGAGGGCGAGTTTGGGCTTGGGCTTAATGGGGCGAATGACTTTTCCAATGAGGTCGTAATCGGCAACATCGGTAATTTCTACTTCATGAAGCACTCCAAAGGCTTCTACCTTGCGGCAATCATTGATGATGACCTGACCGTCGATTTCAGGGCATTGCCCATAAAATCTGCCGCGCATAAGATGCTCGCTTTCTGGGTGATACCCCTCCACCATCACTTGAAGTCTTTTTCCTATGTATTTCTTGTTCCATTTATGCACGGTTTTTAGCTGCGCAAGAGACAATTTTTGGTACCGCTCTTCTTTAACTTCTTCACTGATATGCCCAAGGAGATTTGCTGAGTGGGAAGCCTCTTCGCGCGAGTATTTAAAAATACCGATATTATCTAAAGGATTGTTTTTTACGAATTCAAGAAGCTCTTCAAACTGCTCTTCTGTTTCTCCGGGAAATCCTACCATCAGGCTTGTGCGGATCACAATATCTGGCAAACGCGTACGCAGCTTGTTCAGAATATCTAGAATTTGGCTGCGAGAGGTCTTACGTCGCATTGACTTAAGCATCTCATCATTGATGTGCTGCAAGGGCATATCAAGATAACGACAGATGCGAGGATCGCTTGCCAAAATGTCAATTAAATCATCTGTAATCTCATCGGGATAAAGATATAACAGACGAAGCCAAAACTCTTTTTTTTCTACTTGTAACATCTGCTTCAGGAGGTTTTCAAGTCCCGATTTCTCTTTGCGCTCTTTTCCGTAATCGCCAAGATCTTGTGCGATCAGGATCACTTCGTGGACTCCTTGATTTAAAAGAGTCTGAAATTCTTTGATCACCCGGCTCTCTTGCTTGCTGCGCAAAGGCCCCTTAATCGTTGGGATAATACAAAATGAACATCGCTTTGCGCACCCTTCTGCGATTTTCAAGTAGGCGTATTGTTTAGGTGTCGATACTTGGCGGGGCACCTCACCCCATTCGAGGTAGCTGCGAGCTGATGTGACGGCTTCTCCGGGACTTTTTGCTTCAACAGCCTCTAAAATCTTCTCCATATCTCCCGAGCCTAAAAGGTAGTGCACTTCAGGAAATTTTTCTTTAATTTCTTGTCCGTGTTTTTGCACCATGCAGCCGGCAACGACAAGTTTAGCCTCTTTTTTCTTTTCTTTTAAAAGAAACTCTATTGTATCCGTTGATTCTTGCCGAGAGGCTTCTAAAAAGCCGCAGGTATTGACGACGAGGTAATCCGCCTCTTCGATCTTGTCGGTTGCTTCATAACCTGCCTTTAAAAGGATGCCGAGCATCACTTCCGTGTCGACAAGGTTACGTGCGCAGCCAAGACTTGTAAAATGAATCTTATTCCCAGGTATCATACGCAAAGATTATAGAGAACTTGTCAATTTTTAGCAAAGCCACTCTTTTCTTGGTGTATAAAAAATAAAGAATGGGGTATAGCCTTAGTGATGAAATTGTATTTGATTCGAAAAACGGCAATTTTCGGCGTTTCTCTCTTCCTCGTAGCTTCGCTCACGTTCTTCTTAATGCGCGCAATTCCCGGCGATCCTTTTACGCAAGAGCAGGCAATTCCAGAAGAGATCTTAAAAGCAATGTATCATCACTATGGACTCGACAAGCCTTGGTATATCCAATATAGCAAATATTTAAAGGGCTTGATAACGGGCGACCTTGGTCCTTCTTTTAAATACCAAGGAAGGAATGTCAATGAAATCATCATGGAAGGGTTTCCCATCTCTTTTGCCCTCGGCTGCTTTGCTTTAACGATTGCAACTTTCTTTGGCCTTACTTTCGGGGTCATTGCGGGTTTTAGGCATCAACGGTGGCAAGATCATAGCGCTATGTTAATTGCCGTCATTGGAATTTCAGTGCCAAGCTTTATCCTCGCTACTTTTCTTCAATATCTTTGCGCGATGAAGCTCGATCTTCTCCCCGTTGCACGTTGGGGATCTTTTAGTCACGCCATTTTACCAGCTCTTGCACTCGCTGCCATGCCTATGGCATTCATTGCGCGGATGACGCGTGCAAGTGTTGTCGAAATTTTGCAATGCGACTACATTCAAACAGCTAAAGCTAAAGGACTTAGCCAATGGAAAATCGCAACCTCGCACGTCCTTAGGAATGCCCTTTTACCTGTTATCACCTATCTTGGCCCTCTAACTGCAAGTATCATTACAGGGAGCTTTGCCATCGAAAAGATCTTCGGAATCCCAGGGCTTGGACAATGGTACGTCATCAGCATCACCAATCGAGATTATACGGTGATTATGGGAACGACCGTTTTTTACAGCGTTCTTTTAATGATCTGCGTCTTTTGTGTCGATCTTCTCTACTGTATCATCGATCCCAGAATGAAAAAGGGGAATTATGCTTACAGATGATGTCTCTCTTACCACTTCTTATTGGGCAGATTCTTGGCTAAGGCTTAAAAAGAATCGACTTGCTGTGGGCGGGCTTGTTACGCTTTGTCTACTTTTTATAGCAGCTCTTGTGGGTCCTTTCCTCACTCCTTATGCTTATTACGAAACGCATCTAGAGCTTAAAAATCTCCCTCCCAATGCTACATTTTGGTTTGGAACAGACGAATTGGGAAGAGATCTTTTCACAAGAGTATGGTGGGGGGCTCGAATTTCTCTTTTTGTCGGAATTAGCGCTTCA
>DAHVFY010000017.1 GCA_027316765.1 Parachlamydiales bacterium
AGTCGAATGATATGGTAAGAATCTCCAAAGAAGAGGATTCCGCAAACGACAGTTCCTGCAGCACCGATTCCAGCCCAAACAGCATACGCAGTGCCAATTGAGATCACCTTCATTGCTTGGGAGACGCTAAAAAAACTGAGAAAAATAAACACGATTGTGATGATGCTGGGAATGAGTTTTGTAAATCCATTGCTAAATTTGAGTGCAATTGTAAAGCAGATTTCGAAGAATCCTGCAAGCAAGAGAAATATCCAAGCGGTCGACATGCATTACCTTTTATCGTATAAAAAAACAGTTATACCACTTTTGATCTCTTCTCGAAAACAAAATCTTTGCTGTTATACAATAGAATGACAGGAGTTAAGCGTTCGTAGCCAAGAATTGAAATTGATCCAGGAGAGAGAAAAAAGCATCGCCCTTCATTAACGGATAGTTGTAACCAGATCGCTGTTAAGGCGCGCAGGAAGTGGCCACTAGAAAAAAGAGCGGCATCACCTTGAATTCCTTGAAGAAGTTCCAAAACGTGGTGGGCTCTTTGCGCGATATCTTCAGGGGATTCTCCATCAGGAGCTCCTTTAGAAAAAATTGTCCACGAGGGATCGATATTTAAGATCTCTTTAGAAGTAAGACCTTCGTATTTACCATAATCCCATTCTGCAAGTGCGTGGGTGACCTCTGCTTGTGTTTCAAGAAAACTGGCTAGTCTACACGTTTCGCGAGCTCTTAGAGAGGGACTGCAGAGAACTTTTTCAAACTTTAAGTTTTTTAGCCTCTCTCCAATTTGAAGCGCTTGTCCCTCACCCTTTGGTGTGAGAGGAGGGTCGCTTCTACCTGTATGTTGTCCGCTAACGGTCCAGGGAGTCTCGCCATGTCTAATAAGAAACAATCTCATAATAATTTTATCATAGATTTCCTTCTGTTGCTGTCAATGAGTTTTTCGGTATAAAATCATGAAATATGATTAAACTACAGCTAGAAGGCGAGGATAAGCCTACACTTTATACGCCGGAAAAATTTGAAGAACTTATGCAGGTGAAATTTCTTCCCTGTCTTGCCTTTCAGAATGCGAAAATACAAAAAACAATTGAGAAAAAATGTGTTCAAGCTATCGAAGAGGGAAATATTAGTCGCAAACAACGGTGGCTTGGCGTCTATTATGCAGAAGAAATTGCACAAGGTTGGTCCCCAGATTTAACGATTCGCTATATTGATCCTATTTTAGGATATGGTGTTTTTACTAATCAAAAGTTTGAGCCTGGAGATTTTGTTAGTGAATATACAGGGGTTTTAAAAAAACATCGCCTGTTTTTTAAAGAAGGTAATAATTATCTCTTTTATTATTACATAAAGAAAAAATGGAATTCTTCTTATTTTGTTGATGCGGGAGATTGTGGAAACTATTCTCGCTTCATCAATCACAGTGACAAAGGAAACCTTGAACCTCTTTATGTTTTGTCGGGAGGAGTTATTCATATTCTTCTTGTGGCGACAAAAAGAATCCCCATAGGAGGGCAGCTTTGCTACGACTATGGGGATATTTATTGGAAGAAGAGAGAGAAACCGTTACGGGTTGATCCCTAAAAGTTCCATTTCAAAGATGAGAGTCATATTAGGACCGATCTCGTTGCCAAATCCCATTTCACCATAAGCGAGATAGGAGGGGATAAAGATTTGCCACTTATCGCCGACTTTCATCATTTTTAAAGCCTCCGACCAACCGGGAATCACCCTATTAACGGGAAATGTTTGAGGTTTACCTCTTTCGTACGTGCTGTCGAACACTCTTCCGTCTAGAAAATAGCCGCGGTAGTGGGTTTGAACAAGATCTAATGTTGTAGGTGACGGTCCATTGCCCTCATGGAGAACTTTGTATTGAAGACCGCTTGGAAGTGTAATTACGCCTTCTTTATTCTTGTTTTCTGCAAGAAAAGCCTGACCTAGTTTTTTGTTTTCTTCGGAAGCTTTTGCGATGTATTGTCGTTGTTGTTGTTCGATTTGTTGTTTTAATGCTTGCATGACAGAACGCATTTCATCTGCTGGAAGTTTTGGCGATTCTCCTTGGATAGCGTGTTTAAATCCTAAAAGTAAACTTTCAAAATCCATGTCAGCAAACTGTTGAATTAGACTTCTTCCGGTTTCAATTCCGATGCAGTAACTAACTTTTTCTTTGGTTGAGTTCATGTTATGCTCCCTGTGGTAAAGCACTTAAGGTAAAATATCAAAGAAATTTTGTCGAGTGAATTTCCCATATTGATTTGTATTGAATTTTGTCTTTTAAAGGAGTAGCATGGAAGCCCTATGAAAAATACGATTATGCAAGATATGCCTCTTCTAGAGGCCCTCATTCAACTTTTTCCCGATAGCTCAAAAAATACATTACGTTCTTGGATTGAAAAGGGAAGAATTACTGTAGAGGGAAAGAGAGCTCAAAAGGCTTCTCAAATCGTTAGAAAAGGGGAAAAAATTTTTTTAGGGAACCGTACGCAGTTTGTCGAAGAAAAAATTGAGGTGCTTTTTGAAGATGACCATCTTGTTGTTATCAATAAGCCTGAAGGGCTTTTGAGTGTCGCCACCGATTTTCAGAAATGGGCAACAGCACATGCAATTTTAAAACGCAGATTTCATGCAGGGCGCGTTTATCCTGTGCATCGTTTAGATAGGGAAACATCAGGCGTAATGCTGTTTACCTATTCAGAATCTGCACGTGATGCATTTAAAAAACTTTTTTTAAGTCACGATATTGAAAGGGAATATTTTGCTGTAGTTGAAGGTCTTGTTCAAGAAGAAAAAGGAACTTGGCAAAGTTATCTACATGAAGACGCAGCCTACAACGTTAGGAGCGTTTCCGATCCTGAATTGGGGCAACTTGCGATTACACATTATGAAATTTTAAAGAGAAAACGGAGCACGACAGCGCTTAAATTAACTTTAGAAACAGGACGTAAGAATCAAATTCGCGTTCATTGCAAGGAGGCCGGCCATCCAGTTGTTGGGGATAAAAAATACTGCGCGGAAGCAAACCTTGCGGGTCGTCTTTGTTTGCATGCGCGTAAACTTGGATTTATTCATCCCTTTACAAAAAAGCACCTTTCCTTTGAAACGCCAATACCTCAAGAACTTTTGATATTCACGTAATTATTCAAGAGTAATTGTTCTTTCAACTGTATTAAAGGGCCCAGGAACAACATTATTTTCTTGATCGATGAGCTCAAGCTTGATCGTGTGACTGCCTTTTGTGAATCCATAAACGTAGTAGGGGACCCAGGAGTACAAGACTCTTTTGTCTTTTCCATCGACGGTCATGCGTACCTTGTATCCATCTTTGGATAGCTGGCAGTTTGTTAGATAAAAATCTAGGAGAAGAGGTGTTGCAGGATCGTAGTGATATTTTCCCTGAGGTTCATTGTAGGTGAGATAAGGTTGTGAGAGGTCCACATTAAGGATGGGTGTTTTAGATTGAACGTAGAAAGTGCGTACTGCAAAGCATTTTTCACACTTTAAGCACTCGTTAAATGAACGAACGAGAAAACTACGCATGATATGCATGCCCGGTTCGAGGTTATAAGGCAGTTTAAATTGCATATCTTCTTCATAATATTCTTCATAGTCATCAAGCGCATCAATAAAAGCTTCGTTTTCTGAGAAGTGGGGGCGATTGTCAATAGCTATCCTTAGACATTGACCTTTGGGGTCGTTAAAAATTTCTTTTTCTCTTGGAAGTTCAGAGTCGATGCCTAAAGGGAAACCTTCGAGACGAACTTGAAGATTAAGAGGCTGATTTGTTTTGAGTTCATATTCTTTTGGGTAAACGATCGTCATTTCAACTTCATCTGCCTCTGGAGAGCGACGCATAGGTACAACTCTCAATTCTTCTGGATTGGGTGTTTGTTCAGTTAATTCCGCTGCAAAGCAAGCGGTGGTGACACAAGTGAAAAGAGCTAAAATTCGAAATGTTGACATAAGACCTACCATGCCGAACGTGTTTTAAAATTAACATCTAATCTTTTTATGGGTTAAGTTCAATAGGTTTTAGTAGACTTTGCAAATTTTATCAGTTATGGATGTGAATTATGGAATGGATCATCCTGATTGTTGTTTTAGCACTCGTCTTTGACTACACCAACGGATTTCACGACGCCGCGAATGTTGTTGCGACTGTGATTGCTACGAAAGCTTTAAAGCCGATTACGGCAGTTTTACTTGCAGGTCTTCTCAATGCCTTAGGGGCAATGTTCATCGGAGGGGTGGCCAAGACGATCGCAACGGGGATTGTCAATCCCGAAATTGCAACCCAGCTTTTGATTCTTTGCTCTATCATGGGAGCAATCTTTTGGAATATCTTGACCTGGTATTTTGGTATACCTAGTAGTTCTTCTTATGCTCTGATTGGGGGGATGGTAGGAGCTGCTTATATTTGCGGGGGGGCGAAGATGATTTTGTGGGGAGGCGTCCTGTATAAGGTCGTGATTCCTATGATTTTATCACCTCTTATTGGTTTTGCTTTAGCTTACGTTGTCATGAAAATTCTTTATTTGACAGCACCCAAAAAGGGTCAGGCATTTTTTCGCCATCTGCAGATCCTTTCTGCAAGCTTTGTCGCTCTAGCCCACGGGCTGAATGATGCGCAGAAGAGCATGGGGATTATCACCTTAGGTCTTTTTTCCGGCGGTTTTTTACTTTCACCTCACATTCCAATGTGGGTAATCCTCTCTTGCGCCGTCGTGATGGGACTTGGAACAGCCTTTGGTGGGGTGCGCATTGTAAAGACCGTGGGATTTAGAATTACACGTTTGGAGCCAACCCAGGGCTTTGCCGCAGAAGCGAGCGCTTCGTGTATCATATTAATCGCTAGCTTCTTAGGAATGCCTATTAGTTCAACGCATATGATCGTTGGAAGCGTAACGGGTGTTGGTTCTGCGAAAGGGTTTAAAGAGGTTCGCTGGTTGATATTTCACAAGCTGATCATCGCCTGGATCTTCACGATTCCGGGCTCTGCTTGTTTATCTTATTTGTTTTATTATCTAATTGATAGTTATTTATAATTTTTATTGTATTATTAATATAATAAATAAGATAATAAAGCTATTGGAGATAATTATGTCTAACAATAGAAGAGCAAGCGACGAACTAACTGTTATGGAGGCGGTTGAGCACTTGTCAAGTTTGGCAGAACTTGATTTGAAGTCGCCGCAGGCGGTTGTAGTTGGAAAAATTAATTGGTTAGATTCCCAAAATAGTGAGGAAAAGCGAGATACCATTAAACAATCCTTTCGCGTTGTTAATAACTATCTTCACCATCTCTATGAAAAGGATAAGGGTCGACTGAAAGATGTTGAAATGCAAAGAGGCGTTCAGTCGATTATGGCATTGGTCGGGGAAGCCGCTCAGAAATTGGATAGGTATACTTCGTTTTTCAAAGGCGCTGATAAAAAAGCTAGCGTAACTCATCTTAAGGAATATCAAGACCTTCAGAAATATTATCTTACAAAAATCATTAATCGATTTCAAAAATCTTTAGAAAGTGAAGAATCGTGGCAGCAAGAATGGGGTAGTCTTGATGATGAAAGTCTTGATGTAGAAAAGCAGGGCTTGAAAGATTTAGAAACGGTGCGTCGCGATAAAGAATATGAATTGTTTTATATTAAACGAGATGATGGGCGTCCTTTTTTTAATAAAAATCTCTTAAGACATATTAAACTCGTTGGCGATTTTGATGAGACGTTAAGTGATCCTACAGGTGAAGATCCCTTTTTAAGGCTAAAGGTGATTCAAGATCGTGAGGTTCACGATACGGCTCGTGAAATTTTGGATAATGCGGCCCCGTATCTTGATCCTTTTTACAAAGATGCCATGCGGCACAAAGATATGGAACTTGCGTCAAATTTAAGCAAGGCTTTAATGGCGCTCATGCTAAGCGCTAATGCGCGTAATCTTTTACAAAACAGTGCAGGAAAAAGCTGTATTAGTTATTTTCACGATTTTCAAATCTATTTCAGACAGGCTCTTGCTTCTCCTGAATATAAGAGAATTGTTGGCACGCCCTTTGATCAGTTAGATAAATTTTCTCATGGTATTCTCAATCTTATTTACACACTCTCTTCTCTCTTTTTTACTCGTCAGGGTGCGCATAAAGATGCCGTTGGACTCATCAAGCGTCTCATTGAGAAAGGAAGAAGGTCAGCCGCACCAATGCAGCAAGGAGTTCATTTTTGGGATGTTCTTTTAGATGAAGATGAGCAAATTCGATTTCTTCTGAAACATTATCCAAATGGTCCACTTCTAAAAACTCTTGATGCTTTTCGAGAAGGGGAAGAGAGCGTAGGATTTGATCCTTTAATTCAGGAGAATTTACCCGGACAGATTTTTTCACTCTCTTATGACAGTCTTGATGTAAGTTGTTTACGCATACCGAGTCCTACTCGACAATCTGTGATTAATAAAGCGGATTTGGTCGACGAATTTGTTTCTTTTGTTCGTTCAACCAATACAAAAGTTGCAGGAAATAAGCATCTTTTGATCAATTTGCAAGACAGAACTTCTTGGCAAGAACATGCCCGCTCAGTGATTTTAGAAGAGATGCATAGAAAAGCAGAGTTTTCATCGAAGGTCTATGTTGTGACATTGCCGAAGAATACTGATTTTTATTTACAGACAGATACATATGAAGCTCTTGATGAGGCAAAACTTTTTATTGCACAGTTAAAGGAACAGGTGGCCAGTGCTGAGGAATGCGGCTTTTATTTTCCCGCTCAGATTAAGACAGCAGAATTTTTCAAATTCGTTGAAGCCGCTATTGACCTTATTCATGTTCAATTTTTTGAAAAAAAAGCCAATCTTAGTCGCAAAGAGAGGCTTAATTTTATCGAATTATTCTATTGCTTTCTCATTTTAAAATTCATTGACCTTGTAAGACCTGATTCGATTAGTCTGACTTGTAAAGATGCGATTGATGTGGGAGCTGCAGCCGGTGCCGGATTTTTTGCTTTTCTTAAAATTTTTTCAGAGAATTCGAAGTGGGAAGAAGAGGAGAAAGATCGACTTCTTTGGATGCTTTATGCCCCAGCTCTTTTCATTCGCGAGCGCGCCATCGATCCACAATGTCTACATAGGACTGTAGGCATGCTTGCTACCATTCAAACTCCTATTGAAGCGCGACGCAAGGAAATTTTAAAACTACTTCATCCTCTTTTTTCTTATCCCATTTTTAGCGATCTAAAGATTGCTTGAGGAAATTCAAAACTCTTTATACAATAAGCCGAAAACGTGTAAGGAGTCGTTCATGTCTTATCAAAAAATTCAGACATTACTTGGTGCTGAAGCGGAGTCTTTGTTGTCTCACGTTTGTCAAACAGTGTCAAAGGAGCGTTTACATGTTCCGGGTTCTGATTGGGTGGACAGGATCTTTTCTCCAACAGATAGAAATAATCGCGTCTTGCGTAGCTTACAAACACTTTTCAATCACGGTAGATTAGCAGGAACCGGATATCTTTCAATTCTTCCTGTTGATCAAGGTATTGAACATTCAGCAGGAGCTTCTTTTGCTGCAAACCCCGACTATTTTGATCCCGAAAATATTATCAAGCTTGCAATCGAGGGGGGGTGTAACGCCGTTGCAACAACTCTTGGAGTTTTGGGTTCTGTCGCGCGTAAATACGCACATAAAATCCCGTTTCTTTTAAAATTAAATCATAATGAATTGCTTACCTATCCAAACATCTATGATCAAACTCTATTTGCAAGCGTAGAACAAGCTTATAACATAGGATGCGTTGCAGTTGGTGCTACGATCTATTTTGGATCAGAGGAAAGCCGTCGTCAGATTCAAGAAGTAAGTGAGGCATTTGCTCTTGCACATGAACTGGGGTTGGCGACAGTTCTTTGGTGTTATTTACGCAATGGCGCCTTCAAAGTTGAGGGGACAGATTACCATGAAGCGGCAGATCTCACAGGTCAAGCAAATCATTTGGGTGCAACGATTGAGGCGGATATCGTTAAGCAGAAACTTCCGGAAAACAATGGTGGTTTTAAGACTCTTAAGTTTGGAAAACAAACCGAAAAGATGTATACGGAATTATGTTCGCCCCATCCAATTGATTTGACTCGCTATCAAGTGATTAATGGTTACATGGGTCGGATCGGTCTAATTAATTCAGGTGGAGCGTCAGGCTCAAATGACCTTTCTCAAGCAGTTCGTACCGCCGTTATTAACAAGCGCGCAGGTGGAATGGGGCTTATTTCAGGCCGCAAGGCTTTTCAAAAATCGCGTGCAGATGGTATCGCACTTCTTCATGCTATCCAAGATGTCTATCTCGCTAAGGAGATCGTCTTAGCTTAATCCCCGCAGGAAAAATTCATTTAGCTAAAAAGGGGAGGGGTTGTGCTATAAGGAAAACTTGGAGGGATGTTATGGATCCTAGGAGTTTTTCCTACGCAAATTTAGAGAACTTGCAACTTTTAGAGAGTTTGCATGCAAGTTTTCAGAAGGATCCCGAGAGTGTTGATCTTTCATGGCGTGCGTTTTTTGAAGGGATGGAATTGGGGTCAAGGGGAAATGTGCAATCAAGTCCCGACCTTAGAATCTATCAACTGATCGACGCTTACAGAACTTACGGCCATCTGATGGCTAGTTGTAATCCTCTTGAGGAATCAGCGCCTCCCGAGCCGAGAGAATTAAATATCCAGGTTCTTGGTTTCGCTTCTAGTGAAATGGATACTCTTTTTCCAACATGTGGATTTATGAAAGAAAAAGAGGCACCTTTAAAGCAAATCATTGATGAGTTAAAGAAAACTTACTGTGGGACAATTGGTGTTGAATACATGGGGCTACGGGAGCCTGCTATAGAAAAATGGCTTCAGGAAAGGATTGAGCCCGGTTTTGAGATACGTTTTGGAAATCAAGATAAAATGGCCTTCCTCCACTCCCTTAATAAAGCTGAGCTTTTTGAAGTATTTATTCACACAAAGTATGTGGGACAGAAGCGTTTTTCTTTGGAGGGGGGAGAGACTTTAATTCCTATGTTAGCTGCAATCATTGACCTGGGATCTGAAAATCATGTCCGTGAAGTGGTTTTAGGAATGGCTCATAGGGGACGCCTTAATGTTCTTGCGAATATTCTCAATAAGTCTTATGCCCATATTTTTCATGAGTTTGAAGATTTTTATGCCCCCGAATCTTTTGAAGGCACGGGAGATGTTAAATATCATAAGGGCTTTGTTGGCAGTTTCAATGGTGTAAAAGTTGTACTCGCAGCAAATCCCAGCCATTTAGAGTCTGTAAATCCTGTCGTTGAAGGGAGTGCACGAGCGCTACAAGAACTAAAAAAAGATAAAGCGCGGCAAAAAGAGGTCTTGCCAATTTTGATCCATGGAGATGCCGCCCTTGCTGGACAAGGAGTGATTTATGAAACCATTCAAATGTGTCATTTAAATGGTTATTCCACAGCTGGAACCCTCCATATTGTTATTAACAATCAAATCGGATTTACAACACTTCCAAAAGATTCGAGATCTACTCATTATTGTACAGATATTGCGCGTAGTTTTGGAGCGCCTGTTTTTCATGTGAATGCTGAAGATCCTGAAGCCTGTATTGCTGTTGCACGTTTAGCTCTTGAAATGCGACAAAAATTTGGTTGCGATGTATTTATAGACCTTCTTTGTTATCGTAAATATGGTCATAATGAGAGCGATGAGCCAACTTTCACACAGCCGCGTGAATATCAGATTATTAAGGCAAAAAAAACAATTCGCAAAATTTATGAAGAGAAATTGATTCGCGAAGGGGTCCTTACACAGGATTCTGCTGAAAGTTCTGAAAAGGAGTTTAAAGAATCCCTTTCTCGCTCTCTTGAAAAGATCAAAGAGATTATGGTTTCTACAAAAAGTGAGACCGTGCAAGAAAAGCCCGATCTTTTTAAAGCAATCCATACAGCAGTTTCGGAAAAAGAGCTGGTTCAGCTTGCCGAAACGTTTTCCCAGGTTCCTAAGGAATTTAACCTTCATCCTAAAATTGTTCGTCTTCTCAAAGAGCGACTTGATATGGTCAAGGGAGATCCGGCACACTCTCAGATTGATTGGGGGATGGGAGAGCATTTAGCTTTTGCGTCTCTTTTAGTGAATGGAGTTCATGTGCGCATTTCAGGTCAAGATTCTCGTCGAGGAACTTTTACGCATCGCCATGCTGTTTGGGTAGATCAAAAGACCCATGAGAGATACTTTCCTCTTTCGCATCTTAAAGAAGGACAGGGGCTTTTTGATGTTTTCAACTCCCATCTTTCTGAGTTTTCTGTTCTAGGATTTGAGTTTGGTTATACGCTTTCTTATCCAGGGGCGCTCGTGATTTGGGAGGCCCAATTTGGAGATTTTGCCAATGGTGCACAAATTATCATTGATCAATACCTTTCCTCTTCAGAGCAAAAGTGGGGTCTTACCTCAAACTTAACATTAATGTTGCCTCATGGGTATGAGGGACAAGGACCTGAACATTCCTCCGGAAAAATGGAACGTTTTTTACAACTTTGTGCAGATGATAATATTCAGGTGGTTAACTGCACAACTCCCTCTCAGCTATTTCACCTATTAAGACGCCAATCTTTGAGAGAGTTGCGTAAACCCCTTGTTATTTTTACGCCCAAAGCATTATTGCGGCATAAAGAGGCTGTCAGCAACCTTCAAAGTTTTGCTCAAGGGTCTTTCGAAGAAGTTCTTGATGATCCTTTTTCAGTGAAGTCTCCACAAAAGCTTTTACTTTGCTCGGGAAAAGTCTATTACGATCTCATTGCAGAAAGAGCTCTTAGACAAAACGTGCCCGTTGTCATCGTACGTCTTGAACAGTTGTATCCTCTTCATGAGAAAAAACTTATTGATATAGCGCGCAAATATCGTGATGTGAAGGAGATTATGTGGGTTCAAGAAGAACCCAGCAACATGGGTGCTTGGGAGTATATGCGTCCTCATTTGGCGCGGCTTTTTGGAAAAGTCAATTATGCGGGAAGAGTGCGTGCGGCATCTCCTGCTGCTGGGTCTTACACTCTTCACAAGAAACAGTATACAGCAATGATGGAAGATGTTTTTAAGGAGATTCTTTAATGAAAGTTGAAATTAAGATTCCAACAATGGGTGAATCAGTCTCAGAAGCGATCGTTAGCAATATTCTAAAACCTTCTGGAAGTTTTGTAAGCGCGGATGAGGAGATTCTGGAGTTAGAGACAGATAAAGTGAATCAGGTCCTCTATGCTCCACAGGCAGGGCAGCTAACATTGAACGTTAAGCAAGACGATACTGTGAAAGTGGGACAGATCATCGGTTTTGTAGAAACTGAAGTTAAAGAGCCAAAAGCAAGCGTAAAGGAAGTGAAACCGGTACCACCGCCTTCAGCATCTACTCCCTCTCCTGCATTGGTTAAACCGTCAGCCGGGGGTGCGCGCAAAATGGCAGAGGAGTTTGCCAAAGAGTTAAAAACACCCGTTTCACAGCAGTCCACCACAGTTTCCTCTCCTCTTCCTCCGAAACAAGAACCTTTAGAGGAGGGTAAAGTTACGCGCAAGCGGATGAGCAATTTACGCCGGATGATCGCTGCACGACTTGTTGAAGCAAAAAATACAACCGCAATGCTGACCACTTTTAATGAAGTGGACATGTCGGGTATCATGGAAATTCGTGCACGTGAAAAAGATAAATTCCAAAAGCACCATGGTGTAAAGCTTGGAATGATGTCTTTTTTTATTAAAGGAGTGGTTGGTGCCCTAAAGGCGATTCCAGAGGTCAACGCCTATATTGATGGAGATGAAATTGTGACGGTGCATACTTTTGATATTGGTGTCGCCGTATCCACGGAGAAAGGGCTGATGGTTCCTGTACTACGTGGATGTGATCAGTTGAATTTTGCTCAAATTGAAGCGGGCATTGAAGAATTTGCCAATAAAGCGCGTAGTGGAAAGATTGCAGTGGATGATCTTCGCGGAGGGAGTTTTACAATTACAAATGGGGGGAGATTCGGGTCTCTTTTATCAACTCCCATCTTAAATCCCCCTCAAAGCGCAATTTTGGGAATGCATGCTATCGTAGAACGTCCAGTAGCGGTTAATAAACAAGTCGTGATCCGCCCAATGATGTACCTTGCACTGAGCTACGACCATCGAATTATTGATGGCAAAGAAGCTGTTCTTTTTCTTGTGCATTTAAAAGAGCTTCTTGAGGATCCCGCACGCTTGTTACTAGATTAAAGATAGGAAGATCATGTTTGATGTGTTAGTCATTGGGTCAGGACCTGGGGGGTATGTAGCAGCCATCCGAGCGGCGCAACTGGGACTTAAAACAGCTTGTGTTGAAAAAAGCATACCGCTTGGCGGTACATGCCTGAATGTGGGGTGTATTCCTTCTAAGGCTCTTTTACATAGCACAGAGGAATATTGGAAAATTCTTACACATGGAAAAAACCTAGGTATTGAAGCCAATCAGCTCACTTATAATTTCCCCCAAATGATGCACCGTAAATCGAAGATTATCACCGGTTTTAACGAAGGGATCGCAGCTCTTTTTAAGAAAAATCAGATTACTCGCTATACAGCTACAGCGACATTACTTTCTCCAACAGCTATCCGGGTTGGTAATGAGGAGCTTTTGGCTAAAAATATCATCTTAGCAACTGGCTCTGAGCCAATTCCGTTACCTTTTCTTCCCTTTGATGAAAATAAAATAATTTCCTCAACGGGGGCTCTTTCTCTTAAAGATGTACCAAAAAAAATGCTCGTTGTCGGAGCTGGGATCATTGGCGTTGAGCTGGGTTCTGTCTATAGCCGACTTGGGACTGAAGTGGTTTTTATTGAATTTCTCGATAGAATCTGTCCGACTTTGGACGCAAGCCTCTCTAAAGCGCTTGAGACCGCACTTACCAAACAAGGGATGAAATTTAACCTTTCCTCTCGTGTTATGGCAGGAAAAGTAGAGGGAAACCGCGTGAGTCTTCAAGTTGCTAAAGGAGATATTACTGAAGAAATACAAGGGGATGTTGTTTTGGTTGCTATTGGGCGCCGTCCTTACACAAAAGAACTTGGGTTGGAAAACGTTGGAATTTCTTTAAACGAAAAGGGATTGATTCCAATCGATGGGCAGTTTAGAACACAGATTCCAAACATCTACGCAATCGGGGATATTGTTGATGGCCCAATGCTTGCGCATAAAGCATCTGAAGAAGGGGTCTCGTGCGCTGAAATCATCGCAGGAGAACACCCTAAAATTGATTATATGGCGATCCCCAATGTCGTCTATACATCTCCAGAAGTTGCATCCGTCGGATTTACAGAATTAGAAGCTAAAAATTTAAAAATAGAGGTTACAGCTGGACAATTTCCCTTTATGGCGAATTCACGCGCCCGCTGCACCGATGCAGAGGAGGGATTCGTTAAGATTATTGCGGAAAAAAACACGGATAGAATTGTCGGCGTTCACATAATTGGTTCCCATGCATCAGAGTTGATTGCTGAAGGAGCTCTTGCTCTTTCTAAGCGCCTAACAGCCCTTGATCTAGCACATTTGCCACATGCACATCCAACCCTTTCAGAAGCTCTCAAAGAAGCAGCTCTTGCCGTCCATAAGCGTGCCATCCATAAATAACCCACCTCATTCACAGTTTAGTAATTGGCACACATCGATTGCAGTAGGCACGTTGGGCATTTCTTTGTAGCAGGTGATTTTTATTTTTACACCTTGATAGAGGTTCGTTGGCTGAGGAGTTTTATTCTGTAACTCCTGCCTTCCAAAGTTACCTTCGACAATTTCTTGTTGGTAGAGGTTTTCCGGAAACGGGTTAGGGGAGGGTGTCGAATGGGCAACCATCACATCTTCATCGGAGTCGATGATGAAATAGCGATAACCGTTATCTTTGGCAATTTTAGCAGCGTGAGTGAGCGCATTATTACGCGCTTCTTCTCGAGGCATTGCTTCTTTTTCTATATAAATTACAGAGTATTTATCATCTGCAATCTTTGCATCCAAGTAGTCATCATCTGAGACCCCATTTCGAGTGCAACCAACGGCTAATAACACAATTGCCATAAAGATACCTTTTTTCATAGTTGCACCATTAGTTTGTTAGTATACGTCTCACAACTTTATAATTACAGTTTTGTAATTATTTTAAAACAAAATAATTTAAAAGCTGATAATTAGGTATTTATAGTACTTCCACTTGGTGCGGTCTTCTTTGCTTGTAAGTTTATTGGATTTTTTTTAATGTAAATTTATACATTTACAAGGGGAAATCCATGTTGGAGGCGTTATCTACAATTCTGTTTGCTGCTAAGTGTGCTAATGTTCAAGTCCCGGAGGCTTCTGCAGAAGCAATGCGTTACTATCAGAGTGGCAATATCTTATGGACAGCGACACTTTTGTGGGGTTTTATCGTTCCTTTTCTTTTTTTGGTTAAAGGATTTACGGGTAAACTCGAATCTTTTGCTAAGAAAAAAGGAAAAAACTGGTTTTTTACCATCGCCGTTTATTTGATCCTTTTTGTTATTATTTCACAGCTTTTGCAGCTTCCTTTTGAATTTTATGGAGATTACATGCGAGAGCATGAGTATGGTCTTTCAAGGCAAACGTTTGGTCACTGGTTTAGCGACTGGGGGGTAAGTCTTTTCATAACACTAATCGGTGCTGTTGCTTTTGTTTGGATTTTTTATCTTCTATTGAAGAAAAGCCCGCGCAGATGGTGGTTTTATAGTAGTCTTGTAAGTACAGGGATTATGATTTTTTTGGTGCTTATTCAACCCATTTGGATTGACCCTCTTTTTAACAAATTTGGCCCTATGCAGGACAAAAAACTAGAAAAACAGATTCTTAATCTTGCAGCACGTGCCGGAATTGAGCATGGACGAGTTTACGAAGTCGATAAAAGTCAGGACACAAAGACATTAAATGCCTACGTAACAGGAATTGGCAGCACAAGTCGTATTGTTTTGTGGGATACAACCATCAAACGAATGACACCAAATGAAGTTCTTTTTGTCATGGGGCATGAGATGGGACATTATGTATTGAATCATATCAAATGGTATCTTGTTTACTTCTTCTTTTTATCCTTTGTTATTTTTTATTTAACATATCGATCAGCCAATGCCTTATTGCGACATTATGGTAAACGCTTTAAAATCAAGCATCTTCATGATATCTCTTCGTTTCCTCTTTTGGTTCTTTTACTTGGAATTTTCACCTTCGTATTTTCTCCGCTTTCAAACTACATCTCCCGTACAATAGAGCACCAAGCAGATATTTTTGGTTTAGAAATTACGCAAAATAACAAGGCAGCGGGAGAATCATTCCTCATTCTACAGCAAGAGGATCTAGCCAATCCTTGGCCAGGACCCATCTACAACTTCTTTAGAGCAACGCATCCTTCGCTCGGAGAAAGAGTAGAGTTTTTTAACAATTATTGCCCTTGGAAAAATAACGAGCCTTTAAGATACGGAAAATATATCCAAGATTGATTTGCTTCAGGCTTGTTTGAGCATTCTATCTACTGCCTTTCGTCACAGCAGTTGTATCTAGTGCACTCAAACAAGCCTCAAACGAAGTTTGGTAGCAATCAGGATCTTAGGTAGTCGTAGTCACTTTGACATATCGGGTGATTTTTTTAAGATGTTTTCCTCTCCTTCAGATTTAGCAACAAGAACGGCGCAGCAGCTGTCGCTAAAAACATTGACAGTTGTTCTACACATATCAAGAAGCCTATCGACTGCGATGAAAAGTCCAATTCCCTCAGGGGGCAATCCAAGGGCTTTTAAAATAATGATCACAGAGACAAGACTTGCTGCAGGGATACCGGCAACACCCATTGAGGTAACAAGCGCTAAGATGATCACAATAAACTGTTTAATAATGCCAACTTCTAGACCATAAAATTGAGCAACGAAAAGCGCTGCAACACATTCATAAAGCGCAGAGCCTGACATATTCATTGATGTACCAAGAGGGATGACAAGGCTGCAGATCCTATTTGAG
Source organism: Parachlamydiales bacterium (assembly GCA_027316765.1). Lineage (GTDB taxonomy): Bacteria > Chlamydiota > Chlamydiia > Chlamydiales > Rhabdochlamydiaceae > DAHVFY01. The sequence goes on from DAHVFY010000017.1 coordinate 15,997, forward strand.
ACCCCTGCGCCTTTTTCTACGCATTCAATTGTAATTGGTAGCGTTGCCGAAGATGAACTTGTAGAAAAAGCTGTAATGAGCGCAGGAGTCATTGCTTTGAAGTGACGTAATGGGCTTACCTTGCCAAAAATTTTAAGAATGAGAGGAAGCGCAACGAACATAAAAAATGCAAGTGCTAGGATAACGGTGACAAAAAACAAAGTCAGTGTCTTTAACGACTCCATACCGGTTGTCGCAAAAGTCTTTGCAACAAGGCAGAACACCCCAAAGGGCAAGAAATACATAATGTAATGCGTAATCTGAATCATAGTTTGAAAAACGCCTTGCCAAAATCCGAGAAGAATGGCAGAAGGACCGGATTCAATTTTTGAAACCGCGTATCCAAAAAGAAGACTAAAAAAGATCAGGCCGAGCATTTGCCCCTGTGAAAACGCAGCAAAAATATTAGATGGAATAATCTGTAAAATTACATCGCTTATATTTACCTCGAATTCGTGAAGATTTGAAAATTCAGCAGATGGAGGAGGAACTGCAGCTCCTGAGTGGATAATGCCTGGTCGAATTATATTAACAAAAATAAGCCCGATGAAGATTGCAAGTAAAATAGTCGTGACATAAAAAGTGAATGTTTTTAATCCAAGTCTGCCAAAATCTTTATCATTGCCAATGCGCGCAATCCCGGAGATGATAGATGCGGAGACGAGGGGAACAACGATCAACGTTAATGCGTTAATGAATAACGTGCCAAATAGGTCATAGATTGAGTAGAAGGTGATCCCGAATATTCCAAATGTCGTTCCTGTCAAGGAACCGATAACAACTCCAGCAACAATGGCTAAGAAAACCAGCCACGGAGATTTTTTCTTTTTATTTTTTGTCATGTGTACATCTTACTTCTTTAGTGAGAATATTGCCAAGATTTTCCATAAATCCAGCAAGCGCAAAACCCCCTCCTGAGTGGATGAAAAGAACATTTCCTTGAATTTTTCCTTGTTGTAAAAGCCTTTTTCCCTCAGAAAAAAGCTTTGCATTGTAGATTGGATCGACAAGAATTCCTTCATGCCTAGCCATGTGCACAACGCATTTCCAAACAGAAGCATTCGTTGAGCCAAATGAGCGAGCAGTAAGAGGTTGATACAGGCTATAACGAAGAGGCGAGTGAATGGGGGGGAGTGCGCTTCGGAAATCTTCAATTAACATCTTGAATTCATGAGAAGTTCCGGCCATTTGGATAACATGAAAGTGGGTATGTTTTTTAAGAAGAGCAGAGCCCAAAATTGCTGTAACAGCTGTTGTTCCTGTGCCAGAGTCGATAAAAACATGGTCAAAAGTAATTCCAAGTTCCCGCTCATTTTTTTCTAAATCATGGATGAGCGAAAGCGCCCCGGGAATCGCTTCCTTCATACGAGCGCCAGATGGAATATAAAAAATTGATTTTTTTTCTTGAGACCTAGCTGCAGCATAAGCTTGAGCTGCGCTATCTTCTTCACCGCGCGCAACCCAGTGCATATCTTCAGGAGCAATGATTAAAGAAGTGAATATAAAATTTCCTACAGGTTTATCGGGACGTCTGCCTCCTAAAAAAAGGGTAATTTTAATTTTATTTTCTTTTAGAAGCTGAGCTATTGAGAGGATGTGATTTGAAGAAGCGCTTCCTGCAAGAACAACTTCTTTAATATTTTGTTCTATTAAATAGGGAATTAAAGAGGAGTATTTTCGCAACTTTGAGCCGCTAATGCCGAAGCTGAGTTCGTCTTCGCGTTTGACGTAAGCTATAACTCCCGGGGCATCAAATGTGTTAAGACGATGGATTCTGGAATTCATTCTTGCAATTTTAGGCGATTGCAAATTATATAAGGAATAAAAAGGGGAGGGGGCTATGAAAAAATGCGTTGCACACAAGCTGATTGAGAGTCATTTAGTATCTGGAGAAATGCAGCCAGGACAAGAGATTGGGCTTAAAATCGATCAAACATTGATGCAAGATGCGACTGGCACAATGGTGATGTTAGAGCTTGAAGCAATGGGTGTAACGCACGTAGAAACAGAAGTTTCGGCACAGTACGTTGATCATAATATTTTACAAACAGATTATAAAAATGCCGATGATCATCTTTTCCTCCAGAGTGCATGTCAAAAATTTGGTATTGCATTTAGCCGCCCCGGCAATGGGGTTAGCCATCCCGTTCATATGGAAAATTTTGGTAAGCCCGGTAAAACTTTACTCGGTTCTGATAGCCATACGTGTGCAGGTGGATCAATGGGAATGCTCGCCATGGGGGCAGGTGGACTTGAAGTTGCTCTTGCAATGACAGGGGCCCCATTTTTTATTAAGATGCCCCACATTATGGGTGTTCACCTTACAGGAAAACTTCCAGACTGGGTTAGCGCAAAAGATATTATCTTAGAAATGCTTCGTCGTCATGATGTAGATGGGGGAGTAGGACGCATTATAGAATACTATGGACCGGGCCTTCAGTATTTGAGTGCTATGGATAGACACGTCATTGCAAATATGGGAGCCGAGCTTGGGGCTACAGCTTCTGTTTTTCCATCTGACGAAGTCACGCGTGCTTTTTTACGCGCGCAAAAACGGGAAAAAGATTGGATTGAACTTGCCTCTGACGGAAAAGCGGACTACGATGAGCATGAAGAAATAGACCTTTCAAAGTTAGAGCCTCTAATTGCAACCCCAAGTAGTCCGGGAAATGTTGTGCCCGTTGCGAATGTCGTTGGTAAGGAAGTATTTCAAACTATGATAGGATCGTCTGCAAATCCAGGTTTGCGCGACTTTGCAATTGCAGCACTCATTGTTAAGGATAAACAAGCTCATGAACGAGTTTCTTTAGACATTATCCCTTCTTCAAGACAAGTATTGGAAAATTTGACAGCTGATGGTCAACTTGAAATGCTTTTGCGCGCAGGAGCCCGTATTCATCAGGCCGGATGCAATGGGTGTATAGGGATGGGCCAGGCGCCTGCCACCCACAAGATTAGTTTACGCACAGTGCCTCGTAATTTTCCCGGTAGATCAGGAACTAAAGAAGATCTTGTTTACTTATGCAGCCCAGAGACCGCAGCAGCATCTGCACTAAAAGGCGTGATTACAGATCCGCGCAGCCTTGAAATGAAATATCCCAAATATGAAGAACCCAAAGAACCTTTATTGAACCCAAATTCTGTTACAATGTACAAACCCGACCCTAAAACAAGACTCGTCATGGGACCTAATATTAAGCCTTTGCCAATGTTTGATGCCTTTGCTGACAAGATTGAAGGTCCTATTCTTCTTAAAATGGGAGATAATGTTTCAACAGATGAAATCCTTCCTGCTGGAACAAAGGTCCTTCCCTTTAGAAGCAATATCTATGAAATTAGTAAATTTACATTTTCTCAGATTGATGAAACATTTTACGATCGAGCTCTTAAACATCAAAAAACAGGATCTATTCTTGTTGGGGGGGCCAATTATGGACAAGGCTCTAGCCGAGAACATGCAGCAATCGCTCCCCGTTACTTAGGCATACAAGCTGTCATCGCAAAAAGTTATGCTCGAATTCATCGTAAAAACCTTATTAATTTTGGAATCATTCCCTTGCTTTTTACAGATGAGCAAGATTATGAACAGCTCTCTCAAGGAGATGTTTTAGAATTTCCTGATATTAGAAAGGTAATTCAGCAGGGAAGCGATGTAAAAGTGATGAACAAGAGCAAAAATAAAGTGTTTCACACTCGCCATACATTATCGCATCGGGAACTAGAAGAGCTCCTAGCTGGAGGGCTCATCAATGCAGTGCTCGCTCGAAAGTCGTAAGTGCTATAGGAAAATCATTGATAGACCTGTAGCGAAAAGAGCCGCAGCGAAAATACGGCGCAAAAGCTTTGGATGCAGGGTATGAGTTAATTTTGCGCCAAAAGGGGCCGCAAGAAAGGTTGTGATACTAATGACAATGAAAGCGGGGAGATAAAGGTAGCCAATCGCTTCATCGTTTACTGCAACATGTCTGCGCAGCCCTAAAAGCATGTAAGATAAGGCTCCGAGAAACGTTACGATTACACTTGTCGCCGATGAAGTGCCGATTGCCTTTTTTTCATGAATCCTAAATTCCATTAACGCAGGGACCGTGATTACCCCGCCGCCAATTCCTAATATATTTGAAAGAAAGCTGACTCCAGTTCCTATGCAATTTAAAGCAAGAGGTCCTGGAAGAGGGTGATCTCCCTCATGAGGCTTTCTTCCTCGAAGCATATAAAGTCCAAGACAGCATGCAAATAAGCCAAACGCAAGCTCTAAGAATACAGCAGACAAAAACCGCGCTACTATAGCGCCTAAAATTGACCCTAAAACAAGACCGAAAGCCATACGTTTGACAACTTTCCAAATCACGGCATCTTTTCGGTTATGCATCCATGCAGCAGAGAGGGCATTGAATACCATTGCAGCAAGAGATGTGCCGATTGCAAGATGCATGACATAGGCTTGAGGAAAATCAAAAAGAGTGAAAACAAGCAAAAGCAGAGGGACCGTAACGATGCCACCACTAATTCCAAGTAGCCCAGCTAACAGGCCTGCGATGACTCCAATAAAAGCGTAAGCGCTCAATTCAACAATAAACATTCCATTCTTATACTCAAGTGGTGATTTTTATGATAGACCTTGCTAAAGTTGTATCCTCATAAATTTTTGGGGATAGCGTGGGTAGACTCATTCACAACTGCAGACTCTGTACAAAATCTTATCAAGAATATGCTTCAGAGTTCCGAGAAAAGCCTATTTTGATATTTTTAAGTATTGAAGCTGTGCTAATCAGAGAGGACTCTAGCTCTATTAATGCTCAAATTAGAGGAACATGGGAAAGGCTATTTACTGAAAAAAAAGACCTAGGTGAGGAGCCCACTTTAAAAGACTGGCATATAGCTGCTGCATACCATTTTAGTTCTGATGCCTTAATGCACTTATACACATTAATCAGTAAACTGGAAGCGTCTAAAAGACGATTTCATATTGTTTTGTCATCAAATTGGAGACATGATGGCACCTTAAATGAGATCTGCAATCAAGTGCTTCCTCAGCATTTGTTTGCTGAATACATTATTGGAAAACTTCCTCCGAGCACGTATGAATACTGGGCACCAGAGATCCAGGCGGGAGAACGATATGATATAGAACACCCCTTTAGCTATATGGCTAAAATCGAATTTTGGTTACGAGAACACTTTCTTGAAGATGCTGATTTCATCGTTCTCAAAAGTCGCCACACTATGCCCTTCGACCATCATTATGCCGAGCGTTTCATAAAGATAGATTCTTCCCTTCTGTCAAAAAAACATATAGACGAAGCTTTTAGGGTCCTTTGCCTACAAGTCTAGCTGGGATTCAACGTCTGATAATTAATGTTATGTTGTAAATATTCTGAACTTTCAACAACAGAAGCAAATTGTGTTGAATTGCTTATTTTACGAATACCCGCATTAATTTCTTGTTTTACATTCACATAACGTACGCCTTGCTCTATTACTGTTCCTGTATTTGTATATTTAACCTGTCGTGACTCTATCTCGATAATCGGTATGAAATCTTTCGGTACTGGATCATTCCTGTCGCTTGCGTTATCCCAGTTGTTGTTAATCTCCTCCGAGACCATCTGTCTTTTCCGTGGCTCTGTTTCACTTACACCGCTTTTTTTTCGTTTGTTTTTATTAATTATTCTCGAAACATGCACCATTTCTTTAAAGAAAATGGTGTTAATTTCAAAGCAGTTTTTATTGTCAAAAACAATATGATTATCAATAGCAAGTTGTTTTATCTCCTTTGTCATAGAATTGAACATGTTGTCTTGGAGATTCTCAACATCTTTTAGCAACTTGTATACATGCGAAAAAACACAGCTAGTTTTCAGACAATTTTCTGAACAGTAATAATGATTTTTATTTTCTGAGTTTAAAAAAATGACTGCTTTATCAAATTTTGGCTCACTACAATGATTACAAACAAAGGCACCTTTGTCTAAAATAAACTTCACTACCTTTAGCTTTAAACATTCAAAATCATACATTTTCAAGTCTGAATTGTTGAGTATAATTTCAAATTCACGCTCATTATAGTTATGTTGAACAAAGTCTTGTTCTATACTCATACGTTCTCCTTTAAGATCCCTTGTAATATGCCTATCGCTGACCTCTAAGACCCTGATTGTTACCCCTTTTGAGAAAAGAATCAGGGATCTTTAAGCCTCACTTCCTCCCTACCAAGTAGAAAATGTGTTCAAAGCATATGTTGTTATATTATGAGCGTTTGGTTGAGCTAAACGCACCCCTCGCTCCATTACTGTTGAATCCGTGAACGGATTTGTTTCTATCATGCGTTCGACTCCCCTATCCACTTCTAAAAACTCTATTCGATTTTCGGTAGACTCATCAACTATATTGTTAGAATTATTCTCGATTTCACTGCTGTTTTTTTGTTTTTTTAAAGGTTCCATGCGCACGGGCTCAAAATTTCTTTTTTTGAGTTCTATTTTATTGACCCCTGTTTTAAATTGAATTCTATCTCCAAATTTTTTAACTAACTGCTTGTAACATGAAAAAGCAAGATTATCTAAAATATATTCTGCAATTTCATTATTGGTTGTATCAGCAGGAATGATTTTATTTTTAATAAGAAGGCTCATTTCATTTTCACTTAATTGTTTTTCATCAGTGACAATTATTTTTGTTAGTAAATTATAAATCGCTAAGATTTTTTTCTCTTCCGAATTTCTTTTAGCATTTCTTAAGCACATGAGCGCTAAAAAATAGACATTGTTAGTGTCTTTAGCCTCTAAGAAACAGCCTGCAAAGCCAGGGGTCTGACAGTGATTGCATTGAATCGCTAAAGCTGAGCCAGCATTTTTAATCCCTCGAAATGTAAAATTAGAAATATATTGATTTTCTATTTGCACAGAATGAAAATTCTCAGGAGTTAAACCTTTATAATCTATACCGACGTGTAACGACATTTTATCTCCATTTTTAAGGATTGTAAGAATATTTTGTTATATTATATGCATTGGGTTGAGCCAGACGCACCCCTTGCTCCATTTCTGTCGAAATTGTAAAAGGATTAGTTACTGTTTGATTGGACTTGGGGAACGTGGAGGTTCTTACTTCCAGAAGTTCTATACAGTCTTGAGTTTCATCTGTGTTGTTGTTTAAATTATCGTAGGCCTCATTAATAATTTTTTGTTTTTTTAATGATTCAGCGTAAAACAGCTCCAAATTTGTTTTTTTCGGCCTCTCTTTCTTATGATGCTTAAATTCAAGTTTAATTTTATCTCCAAATTTGTCGTACAACTTATCCAGTGATGTAAAAATCAAGTTAATTGAAATATATTTCAAAAGACTTTCTTCTGTTACATCATTGGGAATAACTTCATTTTCAATTAAAAACTTCAGCGATTCACTCGAAGTTTCTTTTTTACCATCATCTATTCCTTTTAATATACGGTAAATAGCTGAAAATTTTTTCTCCTCTGACTTTATTTTAATATTTTTCAGACACCTGAGTGCAATAAAATAGATGTTTTTAGTATCTCTATCCTCTAAAAACACACCCTCAGAGAAGTGATTCTGACAATGCTCACATGAAATTGTTATATAACTGACCTTATCTTTAATTCCTCGTAATAAAAAATTAGAGATTTGTTTATCCTTCACTGTAATAGGAGAAAAATGTCCTGGGGTTATAAAACGAGTTGGTTTATCAAAATTTATTGTCATTGTTTTCCTTTTTTTTTTATTTTAAGCGTATTTTGTTACATTATATGCATTGGGTTGAGCTAAACGCACTCCCTGTTCCATTATTATCGTGTCATTAGCTTGAGCCTGTTGCAGCCTAGTTATATCATTATCCTCTACTTCAAATCGGTGAATGTTATTGTTATGAGAACTTGGCTGAGCTTCTTGCAGCCTATTTCGTAAAAAACCTAAAACATCGTTAGCTTCTGTTGTATTGTGTAAATTGTTATTAGACTCATAAAATATCCTTTCTATAAGATCTAAGTGCTGTTGCTCTACGGGTTTTTCTAACTCTTGCATGATTAAT
>DAHVFY010000018.1 GCA_027316765.1 Parachlamydiales bacterium
GGCAGCTCTAATGCTGTTAACTTGACAGATGGACTTGATGGACTTGCAGCTGGTTGTCTTGTGATGACCTCTCTTGTTTTAGCAGTCGTTGCTTTTTTATCTAACCATAGCGAAATTGCCAGATACTTGAACATTCTTTATGTTGAGGGCAGTGGCGAAGTAGGGATTTATCTATGCGCTCTTAGTGGCGCTTGTTTGGGCTTTCTTTGGTATAATGGTTATCCGGCACAGATTTTTATGGGAGATACAGGATCTCTTGCTCTTGGAGGCGTCATTGGGGTTTCGGCAATACTTTTGCGCAGAGAGCTTTTACTTGCAATCGCTGGTGGGATCTTTGTTGCAGAAGCACTTTCTGTGATTTTACAAGTGGGGAGCTATAAGTTGCGCAATAAAAAACGAATTTTTCTTTGCGCACCTTTACATCATCATTTTGAGTATAAGGGTTGGCCGGAGACAAAAGTGGTCTTGCGCTTTTGGATCATAGGGCTTATTCTAGCGATTATCGGGATCGTTTCACTAAAGTTACAATGAAGCTAAAAACATTAATTATTGGCTTGGGCGTTAGCGGTAAAGCTGTCGCTGTTTTTCTTCTTTCTTTGGGAAAGGAAGTGATTGGGGTTGATCGCAATCCCTCTGCTGTTTCAGCAGAGGTTAGCTTTCCTGTTTTTTCTGATGATGTGTCATTTGACTTTTCAGAAATTGAACAGGTGATTGTCTCTCCTGGGATTTCAAGAGATCATCCTCTTTATAAAGAGGCTTTACGCTTGGGTATTGAAGTGATTGGCGAATTAGAGTTTGCTCTTCGCAATATGAAAGGGCGTTTTATTGGAGTTACGGGGACAAATGGAAAAACAACGGTAACGCTTTTAATTGAACATCAGCTGCGTTCATGTGGAATTTTAGCACAAGCGCTTGGCAATATTGGAATCCCTTTAATTTCCCATTGCCTGTCATCAAAACTTGAGGAAATTTTTGTGATTGAGCTGAGTTCTTATCAACTCGAAACGATGTCAACTCCTGTCTTTGAAAGTGGGGTAATTTTGAATATTACGCCGGATCATCTAGATCGGTATAATTCGATACACGAGTATGCTTTAGCTAAATGTCGTTTGCAGCTTTGTTTGAAACCAGGCGGCTTTTTTTATGTTAATGGAGATGTCCTTTCTCAATATGGGGATTTTTTAGATAAAAGAAATGTAACTCGATATGATCTTTTAGAAAATTTTGAAAAAGGGCTTTCTAAAATAGATTTAGCAAATGCAGCGGCTGCATGGGCGATTGTAAAAGAGTATGGAGTGACGTTTGATCAGTTTGTTCAAGCTCTTAAAACATTTAAAAAACCTCCTCATCGAATAGAGTTTGTTGCAGAGATCGATGGTGTTTCTTACTATGATGATAGTAAGGGGACAAATGTTGATGCTGTTCTTTCTGCAGTTGATGCGCTACATGGAAACATTGTTTTAATTGCAGGGGGTGTTGACAAAGGCTTTTCTTATACCGGTTGGAAAACAGGGTTTTGTAATAAGGTAAAAAAAATCATTGTCATTGGCCAGGCAGCTGATAAGATGATGAAAGAATTGTCAGACGACTTTGAAATGAAGAAGGTGGATTCTCTTTGTTCCGCTGTGAAGGAGGCTGCTTTGTCTGCAAAAGAGGGAGAAATAGTTTTGCTCTCTCCCGGTTGTTCGAGTTTTGATATGTTTATAAGTTATGCTCACAGGGGAAAAGAGTTTAAACGTCATGTCTATGATCTACAAGAGAGGAGAATAAAAAGATGAGCCGCAGGGATACAATTATCATCGCGGCATTGTTAAATGCCGGATTGCTTGTTGTCTTATTTACAACAGCTTTAAAAACTGATTCAAATCCTTCTGCTATTGCGACAGCGGAAATTTCCTTAGATTCTAATAAAGCCTTGGATATACCCTCACGTAAAGAGGCTTTAGTGAAGCCGTCTGGAGATGAGGTAGATCAGGTTTTGCGTGACTATAATCATGCACAACCTTTAGCTGCGACTCCTCCTCCTGCTGTTTTAAATTTCGTCGATGAAATTCATGCAATTACTAAAGTCTCTCCCGAAGCGCCAAAAACACCTGCTGCTTCTTCTATTGAAGTTGTTGTTAAAAAAGGGGATGTTTTGGAAAAAATTGCTAAGACGCACCATACGACTGTGGAAGAGATCATGAAACAAAACCACTTGACAAGTAGTCATTTGCAAATTGGACAAGTGCTTAAAATTACTTCAAAAAATGAGTCTTCTTCCAGTAAGACAAAAACAGACAATTCTCAGAGCGTGACTGCTGCTTCAGGTGCGAAGTATTACACTGTAAAAAGTGGCGATAATCCTTGGACGATTGCAGTAAAAAACCACATGAAGGTAGATGAGCTTTTAAAACTCAACAACCTTGATGCGGAGAAAGCGCGTAAATTAAAACCTGGAGATCAGCTCCGTATTCGGTAATTTTTCTCATGCGCTCTTGCACAATCGCTTTTTTGACTTGCATTGCTATCATTTTTGCAATGGGTCTTTTGATGGTGTTTAATACAACTGCAGCAGAGGTGTTAGATCGCTCTTTAGAGAGGAGTACACACCATGCGGTTGTAAAACAGATTCTTTATGCCGCTTTGGGTGGTGTAGGGGCGGCTTTAGTTTCATTTTTTGGGTATCGACAGATTTTACGTCTTAGTCCCTTTTTTTTAACGCTTGGAACCATTTTGCTCATTCTTGTTTTTATTCCAGGAATTGGACAACAAATTAATGGTGCATACCGTTGGATTGGTATTTTTGGCAACTCACTTCAACCCTCAGAGTTTGTAAAATATCTGATTCCTGTATATTTTATCCATGTCGTGACGACGACAGAACAGCCCATGAAACTCAGTGTGTTTTTAAAGCTCATGGGAGCTCTTTCTATTCCGATTGGTTTGATCTTAGTTGAGCCGGATAATGGAACTGTGGCGATTATTATGACAACGCTCGTTGCTCTTTTTGTTTTGACTCGAATTAAGTGGTCGTATTGGGCGCTTCCGCTGTTTTTGTTTGTGCTTTGCGGCGTGATCGTTGCTTCTAAAATGCCTCACGTTTCTGATAGAATTCAGATTTATTTGGATCCGGAGCTTGATTTGAAGGGAAAGGGACATCAGCCTTATCAGGCAAAAATTGCTGCGGGTTCTGGTAAATTGTGGGGAAAAGGACTTGGTGAGAGCTTGCAAAAGCTTGACTATCTTCCCGAGGCGCGTAGCGATTACATTGCAGCAATTTATGCAGAAGAATTTGGTTTTATTGGAATGCTAGGACTGCTTTTTGCTTACATGTTACTTGGGCTTCTGGGGTTTTATATGGCTAAAAAAGCTCTGGATTTAGCTGGATTTTACCTCATCGCTATTTTTACTTTTTTAATTTGCTTTCAAGCATTTCTGAACTTGGGGGTCGTTTCGGGGCTTTTACCAAGTAAGGGAACAAACTTACCTTTTTTTAGCCAGGGGGGATCTAATCTTTTGGCATCCTTTATGGCAGTTGCTCTGATTATTAATGTCACACGGGAAATAAGTCTATGCGTAAAAAAGTGCTCATCGCCGCTGCGGGAACAGGAGGACATCTTTTTCCGGCACAGGCGCTAGCTCAGGAATTGCAGGCTCTTGGTTATGAAGTTCGTTTCGCAGGTCATGGCTTGAGTTCTAATCGTTATTTTAATAAAGAAGAGTTTGTTTATGAAGATGTTTCGAGCGCGACGCCTTACAAAAAAAATCTGTTAAAAGCTCTTTTTGAGATTAGTAAAGGCTTGAAAAAGAGCTTGAAGATCGTTCGTGGGTTTAAACCAGATCTTGTTGTTGGGTTCGGAAGCTTTCATTCCTTTCCTGTTCTTTTGGCGACCCTTTTTTTTAGAGTACCCATTGTTCTCTTTGAAGCAAATTCAATTCCAGGAAAAGTTAACCGGTTTTTTTCTCGATTTGCAGAGTTGTCTGCTGTTCATTTTCCGGAGGCAGGGCAGAGGCTTTTTGGAAAAATGAAAGAAGTTGCCATGCCCATTTGGAAGGGAGGACGCTCAACGCAGGAAAAGGCGCGTGAGTATTTTTCTTTAGATCCTAAAAAAGATACGCTTCTCGTATTCGGAGGTTCACAGGGAGCTTTATCAATCAATAAGTTGTTGTGGGAAGCTGCGCCACATTTCGCAGAGGATTTTCAAGTGATGCATTTTACAGGAGATAAGAAAGCTCTTGAGGAAATACGATGTCGTTACGAAGAATTGAAGATTTTCGCTTGCGTTAAAGAATTCGAGCCCCGTATGGATCTAGCGTGGCAGGCAGCAACGATGGCAGTTTGCAGATCAGGTGCTGCAACATTGGCGGAGATGATTGAGTACGAGGTTCCAGCAGTTTTGCTACCTTATCCCCATGCAGCAGATGATCATCAGAGAAAAAATGCAGAATGCATGGAAAAGATGGGGGGGGCATTTTATCTTAGAGACAGTAAAAGTTTTTTGGAAAGCTTCTTGAGTGTTTTTGTGCGTTGTAAAAAGGAAAATCTTGCTATGCAACAGGCAATCCGCACTTTTAAGGAAGGCGAGAGTAAGTCGTCGTTATCATTTTTAATCAATGAGGTCTTATGCATGAACAACACGTCCACTTTATAGGAATTGGCGGAATTGGTATGAGCGCACTAGCTCATGTTTTAGCGGACAAGGGTGTTTGTGTTTCAGGTAGTGATCTCGTCGATTCTGCAGTGTTGCACAGATTACAGGAAAAAGGCGTGCACATTTTTATTGGCCATAAAAAAGAAAATATTAAAGACGCAACAACCGTCGTCCGCAGTACAGATGTAGACATGGAAAATCCTGAATGTAAAGAAGCTGTGACACGTGGAGTTCGACTTATTCATCGCTCTCAACTTCTAGCGGAACTCTTGAAGAATAACACTTCACTTCTTGTTGCAGGGACTCACGGGAAGACGACGACGTCTTCGCTTTTGGTTCATGTTTTTGTAAAAGCTCATTTTGATCCCTCCTATGCAATTGGGGGCTTCGTTCATAGTCTTGGCTCTAATGGGGGAGGAGGGCAGGGAAGTTTTTTTATTGCAGAAGCAGATGAAAGTGATGGGTCGTTTTTAAATTATCTTCCCTCAGGAGCCATCATTACAAATATCGATAACGATCACCTTGAATATTGGAAGAGTGAAGAAGCGTTAATGGAGGGATTTAAACAATTTGCAGCACAAGTCTCTCATAAGGAAGCTCTATTTTGGTGCAAAGATGATGATCGGCTCGATGCACTTGATCTTGATGGATATAGCTATGGATTTAGCGAGGATGCTGACCTTTATATTGAAAATTATCGCCAGGAGGGATGGCAGAATGTTTTTGATTTTAGATTTAAGAAAGAGTCTTATCAAGAGGTAGTCATTCCCTTGGTTGGCGCTCATAATGTTCTCAATGCGTCAGCAGTTTTTGGTATAGCCCTTGAATTTGGCATACCCGCTGATAAGATTCGTGAGGCGCTGAAGAGTTTTTCCGGCGTGGGTAGACGCGTTGAAAAGAAAGGGGAAGCAAGAGAAATTGTCGTCTACGATGATTATGCGCATCATCCTTCTGAAATTATGACAACTCTAAGAGCTATGGTTGCGGCGGTTCAGCCACATCGTTACACGCGCCTAAGAGATTGTATGCATCAGTTCCCTCAAGTTTTTGATCATGCAGACGTTCTTATTTTAACGGATATTTATAGCGCGCGTGAAGAACCGATTGCAGGGATTACAAGCAAGACTCTTTTAGAAAAAATCCAAGCGCATTCTTCAGCGGAGGTTCATTACGTTCCGCGTGAGGAGCTTGTTAACTTTTTTATTAAAATATTGAAGCCGGGTGATGTTCTTGTGACAATGGGTGCAGGAGATATTACAAAGACGGGACCTGAGTTGTTAAAACGCTATGAATCCTAAAAAAACAAAAAATCTTCCTTTAAGCCATTCCTTGTTATGGATTGTTGGTTCTCTGATATTCGTTTCGGGATTTACGTTTAAGGGGTTTAATTACTATTTGCAATATCAAAAGCAAAAAGCGCACGATCCGTCTTCGTTAATTCGTGCAATTATTCAAACAGGTCCGCAAAAAGAGGCACTTGCAACAGACTATCTTGCAGAATTAATGAATATTTCTAGTGATCATTCTATAGCACTTTCTCAGTTTGATCTTAAGAGAGCAAAGATAAGACTTCTTCAATCCCCGGTGATTAAAACTGCTGAAGTGAAAGCACTTCCTCCGAACACTCTTTATGTTGATTATGAGGTGCGAAAGCCTATAGCAAAACTGTGCGATTATGATAATGTTGCAATTGATGAAGAAGGGTGTTTTTTCCCCATCTATCCTTTTTTTACTCCAAAAAATCTTCCTGAAATCTACCTTGGGATTTCTCCTTTTGAGCAGCTCGAGGCGTGGAGAGTTCCTCCGGGAAACCAGCAATTGAAACTAGCTCTGATTCTTCTTAAAACAGTTTTGCAAACAGAAGTGCAAGATTTGGTACATTTAAAAAGAATTGATGTTTCTAATGCATTTGCGATTAGTTATGGTATTCGTGAGATTGTTCTTGTTTGTGAAGATTCAATTAAAGATGCGACTCATACGCGTTACCTCCGCCTTAGCCCCAAAAATTATCCGCAAGAGCTTGGTAACTACTTAAAACTGCGCGAGCAATTAATTGCTAAAGAGCGTACGGTGCACACCTCAAGCGTCAAGGTCATTGACCTTCGTCTTTCCAACCTCGGCTACATCGAAGAGTTGTGACCACTTGGACAAACTTAAGTGGGGGATTGCCCCAAATGAGAGCACGTGGTAAAGTCTTGTGTATATAATTTAAGGAAGTTACTATGAAAGAATTCGTTGCATATCTTATAAAAAATCTTGTAGATCAGCCTGAAGGTGTCAATGTTCAGATCCTCGAAGGAGAACAGGGAACAATTGTTGAAATTCGTGTTTCTCCAACAGATATTGCAAAAGTTGTAGGTAGACAAGGAAGGACGATTAAAGCGCTTAGGACGATTGCAATGACAGTTGGCGCCAGATTTGGAAGACGCGTGCGCCTTGAAGTTTTACAATAGTATTCTATGGAGTTTCAAAAGAACTCTAATAAAAAAGAGAGGACATATGGGAGTCGGTTTAACAGTGATTGTTGAAGAAGTCGATGGTAAGTGTGTAATGCGTGTTTCGGGAAGGATCGATGCAGCAACCACTCCCATTTTAGAAAAAAAAGTTGAAGATCAACTGCAGCAGAATCATTTTCGTGTTCTTTTTGATTTTAGCGACGTTGACTATTTGAGTAGCGCAGGGATGCGTTTACTTCTCTCCGCGACAAAAAAAATGAAAGCTCATGAAGGAATGCTTGTGATTTGTGGAGTGATCGATGATGTTATGGAGATCATTAAGATGGCGGGCTTTGAGCGCATTCTTAATATCTATTCTACAGAAAAAGAAGCTTTAGACGCTCTATGACATATGGGGCAGTTTTTGAGGACAAAGAGCAGGGTCTTCTGTTTGCTGATGTCACGTTGCCTCTAAAGAAGAAAACACCACCGGGACTTGTACATAAAAAAGTTATCGTAATCGCGGGGCCAACAGCTGTTGGAAAATCCCGCCTTGGCTTGAGAATTGCAAAGGCAATCGGTGGGGAAATCGTCTCCGCCGATTCGATGCAAGTTTATCGAGGTATGGATATTGGGACAGCAAAAGTCAAACCTGAAGAGTTAAATGCTGTTCGGCATCATCTTATCGATAGTCGTGAGATTCAAGAAGAATACAATGTTGTACAGTTTTACGAAGAAGCCCACCAGGCAATCAAAGAGATTCTTGCAAGAGGCCGCGTTCCGATTGTCGTAGGAGGAACGGGTTTTTATATCCATGCTCTTCTTTACGGCCCTCCTAGCGGCCCTCCTTCAACAGAACACATTCGTGCTAATCTGGAGCAAGAATTGGAGATGCATGGCGCTGAAATGCTTTATGACAGATTGAGACAGCTCGATCCCGACTATGCAGTCACCATTACGCAAAGAGATAAACACAAGATTATTCGCGCTCTTGAAATTATTGCCTTGACGAACCAAAAAGTCTCTTCTTTTTCAAGAGAGACGCCTCACGAAGTCGAAGATTATGATTTTCGATGCTGGTTTGTTTATTTTCCAAAAGAAATTTTATATAAACGAATTGAAGAACGTTGCGATCACATGATCCAAGAAGGACTTATTGATGAAGTGCGTAAATTAGAAAAAGAGGGGCTTAGGCAAAATCGTTCAGCTGCACAAGCAATTGGTTATCGACAAGCTTTGGAATTTCTTGATGGTCCGCAAACAGAGAAAGACTGGGCGCGATTTGTAAGTGCCTTTAAACAAGCATCTCGCCGTTATGCCAAACGGCAGTTTACATGGTTTCGTAAAGAGACTCTTTTTCACTCGTTAAATATGAGCGAAGTTCTAGAAGAAGTTGTGCTCGAAATGATTCTTCAAGATTATGAGATCAGATCGTAGAAACAACCTCAAAAGAAATTTATCAGGTCGTTTTGTAATCACCCCTTTACATTTTAAAGTTTCTCCGTTAAGATCTTGGCATTTCCCTTCTTACTTAACGCAAGAGAGTCGATGAATACAGATCAAGAAATTATGGAAGGCGCCCAAGAACAACAAGTTAACTCAGAGAAGAGAGCCCCTTCAGCTGCGCTGGTTGAATTTCTTCAACAATTTGAACGAGAATCCGCTCCGGAAGATATGATCCGGCTCGCAATCAATTTTATGCGCACAGCTATTTCTCAAGCAGGGACTCCTAGATTCAAGGATTTTTGGGAGGTGCGCCGTTTATGCCTCCCATTTTTTAAAGAGAACCTCAATCCTAAGATTCGTGTTCTCCTTTGGGGAGAATATATAGAGCTTTCAGGAGAGGCTCGTCGCATCAAAGAGATCCTGGATGAGCAATCGGCATTTGCTGCAGAGCAAATAGAGCTTGCAATTGCAGCTTTAGAGCACGATTTGGAGCATTTTGATCAGTTTCTTGCTTTGGCGCCCTCGCCCTTTATTTCAAAAGAGAGTGGGCTTTTGATGGATAAAAAAGATTTTTATCTTTCCGTGCAAAAAGAGCTTAACCTTCTTAATACGATGGCATCGCGCATCAACGGTTTACGTAAGGAAGTTGTGAAAACTGAAATGAGAGTTCGCTATAAAAATCGTTTTTTTGATCGACTTTCCGTTGCAGGAGACAAAATTTTCCCAAGAAGAAAAGAGTTGATTAAGCAAATTTCAGAGGAATTTGCTCAAGATGTTTATTGTTTTGTTGAGAACAATTTTAATGAAGACGGACAGGGAATGTCTCCTTTGTTTATATTGCGCGAAGAAATTAAAGGTCTTCAATTGATGGCAAAAGAACTCACCTTAAATACTCAAGCGTTTACGGAAACAAGGCTTCAGCTAAGCAAATGTTGGGATAGAATAAGAGATTTTGAAAAAGAAAGAAAAAAAGAGTTTGCGCAAAAGAGGCAGTCATATAAGCAAAATTACGACTTAGTCGTAGAGAAAATCCATGCATTTGCGGAAATTTGTCAAAATCAGGAGCTTACTCAAGAAGAATGTCATCGTCAGAGCGAAGCAATTTTGGATTTCATGCAAACTTTGGAGCTCGGTCGTGATGAAGTGCGCATGCTTCGAGATGAATTACAAAAGGCAAAAAAACCTGTTTTAGATAGATTCAAAGAGAAAGAACTGGAAAGAAATCGTTTAGAAAAAGAAGAAGATATTAGACGACAGGAGAAACTTCAAGAATTTCGAGGTCAGTTGAATCGTCTTGCACAGGACATGGATCAGCTTGAGATGCAGTCCTTTATAGAACAAAGAGATCAATTGCTTACGGAGCTTGAAAGATTTTCTCTTAATAAAGTAGAGCGACAAGGGATTGAGCGTCTTTTTAAGCAGGTCAAGGATCAGATCAGCGAGAAAAAAGAAAAAGCGATCATGGCGCTTTCTGCAGATGACCTAGAAGCATTTGAACAGCTGAAACTCGCTTTGCAAGAGCGCAAACAACAAAGACAAGAAATTAGAGAGCAACTGGAACATTACCGTAAGGCGCTTGGCTCTTCTGGGTTTGATTTTGAGAAAGCGATGGCGTATGGGGAGCTTGTTGAAGCAGAAAAGGCTCGTCTTGAAAAGGCGAATGCTGCTATTTATGAGATCGAAGAAAAAATCGCTGAATTTCAAGGTTAAGCGATCTTTTGCTCTAAATAGATCAGAATTCGAGGTTTTACTTAAGAGGTCTAATGAAGCTAGCTGTTTTTGATTTAGATGGAACTTTGATTCGCGGGAACAGCAGCTTCAGTTTTTGTTTTTATTTGGTTAAAAAAGGTGTTCTGCCTCGCTCTGCGATGTTGAGCGCTTTTTGGAATTACTTTTCATTTTATTGTGGCAGGCGCACTCTTCTGGAGTTGCATACAAAAATCTTTGATGCTTTTTTAAGAGGGTTAAAGCTTGCCGTTCTTGAAGAGCATGTTGAAAGTTTTTTACAGCAGTTTTTAATGCCCTCTTGTTATGCCCCGGCAATAGAATCTTTACGCGCAGCTCAGCATCTTGGCTATTACACATTCATTTTATCAAATGCCCCTAGTTTTCTTGTGAAGGCAATTGCGCACCATTTTTGTGTGGACGGTTGGCGTGCAACGGAATATGCAATTGACGAAGAAAAAAAATTATCTCATATTGCATCCATTATGCAGGGTGAAAATAAGGCGATAAGCGCTTCTGATTTAGCGAATCAATTAGGAGTTGAGCTCTCTGATGTGATTGCGCACACAGATAGCCATTTGGATTTGCCTCTTTTAGAAATTGCAGGAGAAGCCGTTGGTGTTAATCCAGATCGAATTCTGCGTAAGGCCTGTAAACGTTTTAACTGGAAAATGATTTAATGCGTGTTGGGTTTTTTGGAGGAACATTTGACCCTATTCATTTTGGTCATCTCAATTTGGCTTTAGAACTCTCCGAAGCTCATCAATTAGATCAAGTATTGTTTTGCCCAACAGGCTTATCGCCGCATAAAAATGCAACACCACCCAAAGCTGAATCACAACATAGAAAATCTATGGTAGAAATGGCAATCGCTTCTATTCCTCAATTTATGTTCTGTGATGCAGAGATAGAAAGAAAGACGCCCTGTTTCACTATGGATACGATTCGTATTTTGAAAGAGCTGCGAGCTCAAGATCAATTTTTTCTTCTTCTTGGCGAAGATGCATTAACTCGTTTGCATGAGTGGAAAGATGTGGGACAATTGCTTGAAGAGGTAATTCCATTAATCGGAACTCGGATTTTTGCAAATAGCGCTTCTGTTCAAGAACTTCCTTTACCTATTCGATTAAAAGTTGAAAAGGGGGTAACCCCCATCCATCTGATGGATATCAGCAGCACAGATCTTAGGGAGAGGCTGCGACTTGGTCTTCGCTGTGATTTTTTGGTGCCGGCAAATGTTCTAGACTATATATATGCCAATAAATTATATTCCATCCCATGAAAAATGATCCTTTAGTTATTTTAAATACAATCGCGCAGTCAATTTTTGATAAAAAGGGCACAAATATTTTAGCTCTTGATGTGCGAGGAATTTCTACAATTACAGATTTTGTTGTTATTGCAGAAGGGAATGTTGATAGACACGTCGTCGCGATCGCTCAGAATATTGAAAATGAGCTGAAAGCTCTTGGAGAAAAGGCGATTTATGTAGAAGGATTAGAGTATGGTGATTGGGTAGTGCTTGATTATCTGAATGTTATGGTGCACATTTTTATGCCAGGCGTCCGTGACAAGTATCAGCT
The DNA here is from genome assembly GCA_027316765.1 of Parachlamydiales bacterium. Taxonomy (GTDB): domain Bacteria; phylum Chlamydiota; class Chlamydiia; order Chlamydiales; family Rhabdochlamydiaceae; genus DAHVFY01. The sequence goes on from DAHVFY010000018.1 coordinate 11,824, forward strand.
TGAACGGCTATGGGGAGAGGGTAAAATTGTGGATTTAAATATTGTTTTACATGACAAACTATCTATGAACTCTAATTCGGCCTCTTGAATTTTTATCCTTTTTAGGGTAGAATAACGGTTTAAAATCAAGGAATTCTTATGGACAGAAGAAGGGTGGTTGTAACTGGAATGGGAGTCGTCTCTTGCTTTGGAGATGATGTGGACCACTTTTACGAACAACTTTTGGCTGGGAAAAGTGGAATCACTCCTATTGAAGAATTTCCTTGTCAAGACTATCCCACCCGCTTTGCCGGAGTTATCCGTAATTTTGATACGGGAGACTATATTGATAAAAAGCAAGCAAGGCGCGTAGATCCTTTTATTCGTTACACAATGGTTGCGGGTAAAAAAGCGCTTGAGCACGCAGGTCTCGGTGGAGAAGCCCTAGAGACGCTGAATAAACAACGCTGCGGAATTCTTGTGGGCTCTGGCATGGGGGGAATGGGTGTTTTCTATGATGGGGTTGAGACCCTTCTTTCAAAAGGCTACAAACGCTTAACTCCTTTCTTTGTTCCCTATATCATTACAAATATGGCTGGGGCTCTACTTGCTATTGATATTGGTTTCATGGGGCCTAATTATTCCATTTCGACAGCATGTGCTACCTCCAATTTTTGTATTCATGCAGCAGCAGAACACATCCGTAAAGGCGATGCAGATCTGATGCTTTGTGGAGGTAGCGAATCACCGATTACTCCGATAGGTCTTGCAGGTTTCGTTGCAATTAAAGCGCTTTCAGAACGCAATGACGATCCCACGAAAGCGTCTCGCCCTTGGGATAAGAAAAGAGATGGATTTGTGATGGGCGAAGGAGCAGGTGTTCTTCTTCTTGAAAGCTTAGAACATGCCTTGGCACGTGGTGCACCCATCCTTGCAGAGTATTTAGGCGGTGGTGTGTGCTGTGATGCATATCACATGACAAGTCCGCGTGAAGATGGTCTTGGTGTTGCAATGTGCATGGAGCTTGCTTTAAAAGATGCAGGTATAGACAAAGAGAGTATTAATTACATCAATGCGCATGCGACTTCTACATCCATCGGTGATATGTGTGAAATCAATGCGCTTCGCAACTATTTTGGCGATCACTTGAAAAACATTAAAGTGAACGCTACAAAATCTATGATTGGACATTGTTTGGGTGCAGCAGGTGGAATTGAAGCGATTGCAACCATCAAGGCGATCAATACAGGAATGTTGCATCCTACGATTAATTTAGAAGAGCCGGACGAGGGATTAGAGGGAGTTGACGTTATTCCAAACGTAGCAAGACCGCATAAAGTGACAGCGGCTCTTAGTAACTCGTTTGGATTTGGCGGGCACAATTCTTCCTTGATCTTTGCTCCGTACATCCCATGAGGAATTCCCAGGTAGAATCTTTTGGGATCATTCCGCTAGCGAAGGTCCAAGGAACGTGGAAAGTGCTTCTGATTTTGCATAAAGAAGGCAGTCATTGGAGCTTTCCTAAGGGAAGAAAAAACGAAGTAAACGAAACCTCCATTGAAGCTGCGTTACGCGAGCTCAAAGAGGAGACGGGTCTTGATGTTGAAACTCTTTTGCAAGATACACCGCTTTTAGAAAAGTATACCTTTCGCCGCCAAGGCAAGATCATTCAAAAAACCGTTCACTATTATCCCGCTATCGTCACAGGTACCTTAACTCTTCAAGAGGAAGAGATCCGTGATGCTTGTTGGCTTACTCTTGACGAGGCAACCGCTAAACTTACCTTTAAAGAAGCGCGTACCCTTTGCCATCATGCGATGCAACTTCTTCCTAGACTCTAATTGAGGATAGGGGAAAGATGGTTTATATAATTCTTTGAAAAAAAAAGGGTAGATGATAAGGTGTTCTTTTTAAAGGAGGCGATATGCTCAATTCACAAGTAATGTCAGAAACAACTCAGGCCCAGTCTAAAGCACGATCATGGATTAGAGATTCTTTGTTGGTGTTAGGTGCAAGCGCTCTGATTGCAGTGTCTGCACAAATCAAAATCTCATTACCGTTCACGCCGGTTCCTATTTCTATGCAGTCCTTTGCAGTTCTCTTTTTTGCAGCCCTTTTAGGAAGCAAACGAGGTGCGCTTGCAGCTCTTGCATATCTTGTTGAAGGGGCTCTAGGATTGCCAGTCTTTAGTGGTGCCAATTCAGGTCTTTTGTACCTGGCGGGTGCAACAGGTGGATATCTTTTTGGTTTTGTTGCAGCAGCCTACGCAACAGGTTTGATGATCGAGAAGAGTAAAAGAAGTGCTGGGCGCGTTCTCGTTGCTTTACTTGCCGGAGATGCGATCATTTATGCTTGTGGAATCATTTGGCTTGCTCACTTCGTTGGAGGAGTAAAAGCAGCATTTATATGCGGCGTGCTTCCTTTTTTGATCGGCAACGTTGTGAAAACTTTGCTGGCGCTTTCTGGAATCAAAGCGTTAAAATCTGTTAAAATTTAACGACGCGCGCAAAAATTTTTGCTTCTTTTTCCTTTGGAGCGGAAGGATTTGCGCGGTTAATTAATGATTTTATGCGGTGCTTGGGTGTTGTTTGGCCGGCTCTGTTAAGAAGATTTCTGACCTTTTCTTTGTTCTCGCCCGGATAAGGTCCGCTTTTAACTTGGGTGTATTTATGTCCTTCCCCTTCAACCCTACGAATGTGCGCCATACGGCCTCCTTGATAAAAAATTTCATTATAGGGGCAATTCTTTTTTGTTAAATAAAAAATTCAATCTTTTTTCGACCGAAGAAGCTTTGCCACTTGTTCAATCTTATTTACAAGAGAGATGTCGTGATGCGCTTGATGTATTTTTTTTGAGTTTTTTTTTGCAGTCGAGTGCACCTCTTCGCGAAGAAAGCGAGCGGTCTTTTCTATATAAGCACTCAAGGATTTAATCATATGTATACTCCTTAATTTATTATTATAACTTGGGAATAAAATGTCAATTATTAATTTGATAAAAGAAGTTGGGTTAATTATTGTATTTCTAATAGTTAGAGTTCTTGTTAGTTTGCGTTATCGAATAAGAGTTAAGGGGTTAGAGAATATTAAGGAGAGAGAGGGGGCAATAGTTCTGCCCAATCATCCTGCCGAGATCGATCCCGTGATTGTGATCCTCGCTCTATGGAAGAAGCTGCGCCCTAAACCTCTTGTCGTTGACCATTTTTACTATTTAAAAGGATTTAGATTTTTTATGGAGTGGGTAGGCGCCCTTCCGCTTCCTAATCTGGATACTGGAGCCAATAAATGGAAGGCTGCCCAACTTAAAAAACTGTTTGCCCGAGTTGTTGATGAACTTAAAAAGGGGCACAATTTTCTCATCTATCCGGCGGGTAAGCTCAAAGTGACAGGGCAAGAGGTGATTGGTGGATCCTCTTTTGTTCCCAACCTTCTTCAGGAGTATCCTGATGCGCATGTCGTCCTTGTCCGGACAAGTGGACTTTGGGGAAGTCGTTTTTCTCGAGCAGTTACAGGAAAGGTTCCAAGCTTTGGAGGGATTTTATGGGAAGGCGCCAAAATTCTGTTAAAAAATGGTGTCTTTTTTGCCCCGCGGCGAGAAGTGTTAATTGAAGTTGAAGAAGCACCTGCTAGTTTTCCAAGGCAGGGGAGCCGGATGGAAATTAATCGTTATTTAGAAGCATGGTACAACCAAAAAGGTCCTGAGCCGCGGATTTTGATCTCAGATAAATTTTGGAAACGATCCGTTCCTAAGGTTGTACGAGCTGAAAAAGATAAAAGGGAAGAAAATTTTGTTGTTCCAAGAGAGATTGAACACGAGATTCTAGCCCAAGTAGCTTCACTTGTGCACTGCGCTCCTGAAAAAATCGAGCGGACCATGCACTTTTCCTTTGATTTAGGGCTCGATTCCCTTGATGTTGCCCAACTTTACGTGTTTTTAGATGAAAAGTATGGGATCTGCAACCTTCCACATGGCGCACTGCAAACGGTAGAGGATGTGATGCAAGCAGCGGTTGGATATAAGTCTTCTCGTGAAGAACAGGTTGTAAACAAAAAAGAAGGAATATGGCCAAAAGAGGAGATACGTAGTCCGCCTGAAGAGCCTTGGGGAAGCACGATTGTCGAGGCATTTTTTCATAACTGTCAACGGATGGGAGATGGGATTGCTTGCGCTGATCATCTGACAGGAGCGCTTTCCTATAGTAGATTTAAATTGGCAGCACTTGTCTTGTCTTTTCAAATGCGAAAAATTCCAGGAGATTATATCGGAGTTCTTCTTCCCTCTTCTGTTGCAGCTTCTCTTGTTATTTTGGCAATCCAGCTCGCAAAGAAAGTGCCTGTCATGTTGAATTGGACAACGGGCACTAAAGCAATTAATCATGCTGTGACGTCAACCGCTCTTCATGCCGTCATTAGTTCTCGCAAGTTTTTAAATCGCCTTGAAAACGGGGATCTTGGATCTGCAGAGGAAAAGCTGCTTTACTTGGAGGAGATTCGAGAAAGTATTTCTTTAAAAGACAAACTAAAAGGGTGGAGACTTAAGTTTAAAAAAAGCCGAGCACTTCTTGCAAGTCTTAATCTGGATGACTTGAGCTGGCAAAATACTGCGGTGATCATTTTTACAAGTGGTACCGAAGCGCTCCCTAAAGGAGTTCCTTTAACCCATCAAAATATTCTCAGCGATCTGAGAGCTGCTTTTCAGTGTGTTTCTTTTTGTGGTAGTGATATCCTGTACGGAGTGCTTCCTCCATTTCACTCTTTTGGCTTCTCTGTAACGGGTCTTTTTCCTTTTCTTTCCGGACTGAAAGTGTTTTATGGACCAGATCCTACCGATTCTCACGGGATGGCGTCAGATATTGCACATGTGAAGCCTACACTTTTCGTGTGCGCGCCAAGCTTTATTCGATCTATGCTTCGCATTGCAGACCCTTCTTCACTTGCAAGCCTACGACTCATTGTTTCCGGAGCAGAAAAGGCGCCAGAAGAGCTCTTTGAGATGGTTCATAAAATCGGTCCTAATACGACTCTCATTGAAGGCTACGGGATCACTGAATGCTCACCCATTGTGACTCTTTGCCGTTTAAATGAGTCACGTCAAGGCGTTGGGCGTCCTTTGCCCGGTATTTCTCTTTGTACGATCGATCCGACAGCTCTTAAGATTTTGCCACAAGGGCAGGAGGGAGAGGTCTGTATCGCAGGCCCGAACGTCTTTTCAGGTTATCTTGGGGGAAAGCCTGATCCTTTCATAGAGCTAGAGGGGAAGAAGTGGTACCGCTCAGGAGATATTGGTTTTATTAATCAAGAAGGATCCCTTATTCTTTCTGGACGTCTTAAGCGCTTTGTAAAAATTGGGGGAGAAATGATAAGCTTGGGCGGATTAGAAGAGGAGTTGGTCAAGCTTGCTAAAATAAAACATTGGATTACCGACGTTGTTGAGGAGCCTTACTTTGCAATTAGCGTTAAAGAAAAGGAGAGCGATAAGCCTTTAATTGTCCTCTATACAACATTTGACGTTGCTAAAGATGAAGTTAATGCAGCCTTAAATGAAAGCGGTTTTGGCAGATTGGCAAGAATTGGTGAAGTGCTGCGCGTTGATGCGATTCCGATGACAGGTACAGGTAAGATTCATCATCGACTCCTCGATGAAACTTTTAAACATGGATGAATGAGAGTGCTTAATTTATTTAATACAGAATCCCGCACAAAAGAAACTGTAATCTCTGCGGGTAGCGATAATAAAATTTATATGTATACATGTGGGCCGACAGTCTATAATTATGCCCACATTGGCAACTTTCGGACGTATGTATTCGAAGATCTTTTACGTCGCACTTTGAAATTTTTTGGTTTCAATGTCGTTCAGGCGATGAATCTGACAGATGTTGACGATAAAACAATTAAAGGCGCTATTGAAAATCAGTTAACTTTGAGCGCATTTACAAAGCCCTATATAGATGCCTTTTTTGAAGATCTTGCAACGCTTAATATTGAAAAGGTAGAGCATTATCCGGCAGCAACAGATTATATCCCTGAGATGATAGCAATCATTCAAAAATTGCTTAAAGAAGGGATTGCCTATGAAGGAGAAGGAGGGAGCATCTATTATGCGATCTCGAAGTTTCCTTCCTATGGAAGATTATCTCATTTACATTTGAATGAATTGAAAACAGGCGCTTCTAACCGGGTGGCTGCTGATGAATATGACAAAGAAAGTGTTGCTGATTTTGTTCTTTGGAAGATCTATGATCCTCTTCGTGATGGCGATATTTATTGGGAAAGCCCTTTTGGAAAAGGTCGTCCGGGATGGCACATCGAGTGCTCTGCGATGGCAATGAAACTCCTTGGACAGACCATCGATATTCACGTTGGTGGTGTTGATAATATGTTCCCTCATCATGAAAATGAGATTGCTCAATCTGAGGCGTATTCATGCAGACAGTTTGCTAGATTGTGGCTTCATGCAGAACATCTGCTTGTCGATCATAAAAAAATGTCAAAAAGCCTTGGGAACTTTTATACCTTGCGCGATCTGCTTAAGAGGGGCTATACGGGAGCTGAAGTGCGATATTTGCTTTTGCAAACGCATTATAGAACGCAATTAAATTTCACGTTGCAAGGGTTAGACGCTTCTAGAGCGACTCTAGAACGCTTTAAAAGCTTCATCATGCGCCTTTTTGGCATTGAAGATCTGAATGTTTATGAAGAAACGGCGCCGCTTATTGAAAAAGCAAAAAATAATTTTAAATCAGCGCTTGCAGATGATTTAAATATTTCCCCGGCGCTTGCAGCTCTTTTTGATCTCATTCGAGAAGTGAATATTCTTTGTGATGAGAAAAAAATAGGTAAGGAGGAAGCTTTAGCTGTGCTTCATTTCCTTGAAGAGTGCGATCATGTTTTGGGTGTACTTCCACTTAAAGAAGAAGCGATTGTCATTCCTCAACCATTGATTGATGCCCTTGAAAGAAGAGAAAATGCTCGTAAAGATAAGAACTGGAAAGAAGCAGATGCTTGCCGCGATTTGATTCAGGCGGGTGGGTATGTGATTGAAGATACTCCCAACGGTTCAAGATTAAAAAAAATATGAAAAGAACTAAAGACGAACAATTTTTATTAAAATTGCATGAGCTTGCTTTACTTCAAGGAGATCCTTTTCACTCTGTCGATAAGTATGCGGTAGGTCTTGCAATTGGACAGAATAGTCGTGGCGTTGACAATATTGTGCGTCACTTAGCCCAAGCAAATTTTGTAAAAAAAGAAGAAGAAAATGAGGTCTACCTCACACAAAATGGCCTAAACCTCGTTCAGCTTTTGAATGAATAATCTTGTGAATTTGTCTCTAAAAAGGTAAGATGTTGGGATTATGTCTATAGAAGAACCAGAATATCATCAGCACGAAGAGTTTTGCAACAGATCAGTAAAACTTAAAGAAATTAGAGCCCTTGGCATTGAGCCGTACCCGCATAAATACACGCCGACGCATACAGCAGAAGCCCTTGCACACAAATATGAGGGTGTAGAGATCGGCCACAGTGAGGATGCAGAAAAAGGGACAACAGACGGTGCTTGTATTGCCGGACGACTCATTCTTTTTCGCTCCATGGGTAAAAATGCATTTGCTCATTTGCAAGATGGCACAGGGCGCATCCAAGTGATGTTTAACCGAGATATGACAAAAGTTGTGGGGCTACCTGAAGGTGGAGAGCTTACTCCTATCAAGTTTATCGAAAAAAAGATCGATCTTGGCGATATCATTGGCGTAGAAGGACATCTTTTTCGCACTCAGAAAGGGGAGCTGACCCTTTTTGCTAAAAAAGTCACCCTTCTTTGTAAGACGCTTCTTCCTCTTCCCGACAAACATAGCGGCCTTGCTGACAAAGGAGTGCGTTACCGCAAACGCTGGCTTGATCTGATCACGCATCCCGATGTCGTTACAGTCTTTCGTATGCGTTCGCGGATTATCCAACTCGTGCGTCGTTATCTTGAACGGCTGAATTTTATGGAAGTGGAAAATCCGATCCTTGAAAACGTTTACGGTGGTGCTGAAGCGCGCCCTTTCGTTACAAAACTCAATGCATTGAACCAAGAAATGTTTTTGCGTATTTCTCTTGAGATTCCGTTAAAGAAATTGATCGTTGGTGGAATGGATCGAGTGTATGAACTTTGCAAAGTCTTTCGAAATGAAGGGATCGATCGTACTCATAATCCAGAATTTACGATGATGGAAGTCTACGCAGCCTATTGGGACTACAACGATATGATGGTCTTCATTGAAAAACTTTTCGAAGAGATCGCGTTAGAGTTGTACGGATCTACGCAGATTGAGGTAGAAAAGGATGGCAAACTTTATGCAATTGAACTCAAAGCTCCTTGGAAGCGGATCAGCATGAAGGATAGCATCAAAGAGTATGCTTCAATAGATGTTGATGCTCTTTCCGATGAAGAGATGCGCAAGATTCTTCTTGATAAAGCATCACTTGATCCTAAAGAAGTTCATCATGCGCCCCGTGGTAAGTTGATCGCCTTTTTCTTTGAAGAGTTTGTAGAGGAACACTTAATTCAGCCCCATCATATTACCGATCATCCGATCGAGACAACTCCTCTTTGCAAATTGCATCGCGATCCTAAATTGCGAGAGCAAAAAATTGTGGAACGATTCGAGAGCTTTATTTTGGCTCAAGAGTTTTGCAATTCTTATACAGAACTGAATGATCCAGAGCTGCAGCGTGCTCTTCTTGTGCAACAGGCTGAAATGAAGCTTGCCGGCAATGAAGAAGCAAATCCCCTTGATGAAGAGTTCATCGAGGCGATCTGTCAGGGCATGCCTCCAACAGGAGGTCTTGGCATGGGAGTCGATCGACTTGTCATGCTTTTCACAAAAGCTCAGTCAATCCGCGACGTCCTCTATTTTCCTCTGATGCGTCCCGGCGAATAAGGTCGGGCTGGTAATCTTTCGTCAGTTGTGAGATAGTGGGGAATATGTTACGAGAATATCGACAGCTCATTCAGGATGTGCGTGCAGCAGCGCTTGAGAACCATCCTTCGGGAAAAATTCTTTTGACAGCGCACCATTTTGAGAGAGCGCAGACGCCTTCTTTACCGCCCAAACAGATTGCGACTCCTTCATCTTTGCCACCACCACCGGTTTCGAAAATTACGAAACCTCAAGAAGTGAAAGTGGTTACAGCACCTGTTATTCCTTCTCGTCCGGTGCCTGTGAAAGCGGAAGTAAAAGCTCCAGCGCCCCTTCCTCAAAATGATTTGAAGCAGTTATTAAGAAAAGTAGCCCCTCATATGCGGATTGTGGATGAGATCCCAAGTGATGAGAGCGCGCGCAAAATTGTGGGCAGCTGGAAAGAAGAGGAGTTTTCTGAAGAAGTTGCTCTTCTTTTCTTTGAAGAGATAGAGGAAGAAATTCTCCTTATTCGTAATTTGGGAAATGCTATCAATACACGTTTAAAATCTGCGCGTGTTCTTGATGGAAGGGAGATTGAAAGGGAAAACAAGTGGGGACAGCTATTCTCAAGTGTAAAATTGCGCTTTATAATCTCTTCTCCTCTTTTATCTAACTACCCGCTCTTGATGCAGCATTATCAAGAAAGAGGAGGGATGTTTTTGGCGAAAATTCCTCTTCATATTCTAGATCCCGTGTCCTCTTATTTAACAAATCCGGCGCTAAAAATTTCCTTATGGCAGAAGCTCTCTACGCTGTTGTAGCGGTCGACGCTGCGATTGATAAACCCTTAGATTACCTTGTCCCAGAAGATGTTCAGAAGAATGTGCGGGTTGGAATGCGCGTTAGCGTACCCATTCGCGGTAGGTTGCATCGTGGAGTGATCCTTGAGCTTAAAGATAAAAGCGCATACTCAAATGTGAAGGCAATCAATGCTCTTCTTGAAGATAAGCTGATACCTTCTGATTTGATGCAACTTGGCGAATGGATGGCACGTTACTACGTAGCGCCTTTTAGGAAGGTGATGAAGGTCCTTCTTCCCCCCAGCATCAGGAAAGAGGGAAAACATAAAACACAAAAATGGATCAGACCGCTTGTCACAGGTAAGGAACTTACAACTCTTTGTGAAACCCTTCGCAGAACAGCGCCCCAGCAAGCTCAAGTACTTGACCTGCTTTTAAAGTCGCCTAAGGGAATGCTTTTGACAGAGTTGCTGGAAAAAGGAAATATTTCGCGCAGTCCCATTGATCAGCTTGTACGTAAGAAATTACTTGTGAGTGAAGAGATGAGGATCGACCGCTCTCTTGCTCTAGATCAAGATTATTTTCAAACGAAAGCAAAGATTTTAAGCAAAGAGCAAACAGTAGCTCTTGATAAGATTGTGGCAAGTTTGGAAGAGGGATCTTTTGTCACACATCTTCTTTTTGGCGTGACAGGAAGCGGTAAGACGGAGGTGTATCTTCAGGCGATTGAGCGCGCCTTGCAGCTTGGAAAAGGGGTCATTCTTCTTGTTCCTGAAATCGCTTTAACTTCCCAAATTGTAGAAAAAGTTAAAAGTCGCTTTGAAGAAAAAGTCGCGCTTCTTCACTACAGACTGAGTGACGGAGAAAGACATGATGCATGGCATAAAATTCGCTTGGGCGAAATTCCGATTGTGATCGGCGCTCGTTCTGCAATTTTTAGCCCTATAAAAAATTTAGGTCTCATTCTCGTTGATGAAGAGCATGAGTCTTCTTACAAACAAACAGAGGAGTCCCCTTGTTACCACGCGCGCGATGTTGCTGTGATGCGCGGCAAAATGGCGGCAGCAACAGTGGTTCTTGGAAGTGCAACACCGAGCCTTGAGAGTTATACCAATGCGCTTTTGAGCAGATACCAACTCAGCGAGCTAAAAGAAAGAGCAGATACAGCATCTTTACCTAAAATCTCCATCATCGACATGCGGCATGAATTTGCAAAGAAAAAAGGGTTTACTCTTTTTTCTGACGCGCTTTTAAGCGGAATTGAAAAAAGGCTTGCTGTTGGAGAGCAGACTCTTCTTTTTCTGAATAGACGTGGATATCACACCTCTCAGATGTGTACTCAGTGCTCTCATGTGATCATGTGTCCTCACTGCGATCTTAGTTTGACCTATCATCTTGGCGATCATCAGCTCGCATGCCACCTTTGTGATTATCGACTTGCACCTCCTCCTCGCACTTGCCCTGAATGCGGTAGTGATAGCGGCCTTAAGTATAAAGGAGCCGGTACGGAAATGGTGGAAAGAGCGCTTCATGCTCTTTTTCCGGAGCTGCGCACGCTACGCCTTGATGCAGATACAACGCGGCATAAGGGGAGTCACGAGTTGCTTTTTAAACAATTCCGCGCAGGTAAGGCAGATGTATTGATCGGCACACAGATGATAGCAAAAGGACTCCATTTCCCCTCCGTCACACTTGTAAGCGTTCTCAATGCAGATGCTGCGTTGAATATTCCTGATTTTAGATCCTCTGAACTTGCCTTTCAGCTTATTACACAAGTTGCCGGTAGATCGGGTCGTGGGAGGATTCCAGGTGAGGTTCTTATCCAAACGCATCTGCCTGAACACACCATCATGCAAGCTGCCGTACGACAAGATTACGTCGGTTTTTATAAAGAAGAAGCGGCAACGCGCAAGTTATTTGAATATCCGCCCTTTGCTTATCTTGCAAAAATTGTTCTCTCTGGCACTTCTTCTGAAGAGACTCATACCTCTC
>DAHVFY010000019.1 GCA_027316765.1 Parachlamydiales bacterium
CCTGATCACAACCATATTAAAAACCTACAAAAAAGGCGCAGGAGGGTGTGTCCTGCCGCGCCGAGTCTCCGGATGCTAGATTCGAACTACGACCAATAGATTAAACCACATCCCATGGCAGTCTACCACATGTAACAGCTCACAATTCTATAGAACCTCGAGATTCCCCTCAAGGTGGAAAGCCGCAAAGTCCCGTCTCCTTTTGCCGACCACTGCAGCAAAACTGTAGCATTGATGGCGAAGGTTATATTTTTTGGGAGAGAAAAAATGGTAATCCCAGAAAAATAGTCTAATTCAATGAGCTATGGAATCTATAACGCCATATTTAATTAACAAATTTTCTTATTTTTAACCGTTGCGGTTATTTTTAATCAGGTCACTCTTTCATAAAAGTATGCAACACCCACAAAAAGCGGGCGAAAAACACAAGAAGCAGAAACCTTGATAAACTCTCATTGCTTGTTTTTGGAGTGCAGCATTAGTGTAGCATTCGGATTTGAACGCATGAAAAAGGCGCGACAAGGATGTGCCCTGCCGCGCCGAGTCTCCGGATGCTAGATTCGAACTAGCGACCAATGGATTAACAGTCCACTGCTCTACCGCTGAGCTAATCCGGAATAAAGGTAGATTCTACAAAAGCAGCGATTTAAATGCAATGTTGTGCTATTTTTCCCTCATGGAAGAGATTTTTGGATATGTTGACGGGGTGGTTTTTGCGGAAGAGGAGCGGGGGTTCACCGTTGCTAAGCTGAAGGAGCCGAGAAAGGCTGAGCCGACGTGCATTGTCGGGACGATGCCTTCGCTTCAGCCCGGGGAATCAATTCGGTGTAAAGGGACATGGAAACGACATGCTCAGTATGGGCTGCAGTTTGAAGTGCAGAGTTTTGAAGTGCAGGCTCCCTCTGACTTAATTGGCATTCAAAAGTACCTTGAATCTGGGATGATCAAGGGAATTGGCAAAGCTTATGCCGAACGGATTGTCAAAGAATTTGGAATGGATACGCTCAAAATCATCGATGAATCGCCTGAGAGATTGGCGAAGGTACCAGGTATTGGAGAGAAGCGCGTAGAAAGGATCCGGTCATGCTGGCAGGATCAAAAGGGAATTCGGGATGTGATGGTCTTCCTCCGAGGACATGGGGTAAGTCCGGGCTATGCCCAGAAAATTTTTCGTACATATGGCGAGAGGAGTGTGGAAAAGGTCAAAGACAACCCTTATGGACTTGCAAAGGAAATTTTTGGAATTGGGTTTAAAAGCGCGGATGCGATTGCGCAAAATTTGGGCATCCCAAGGGAATCTCCTCTTAGAATTAAGTCGGGAATTGAACATGTTTTGTGGGAACTGAGTAACGAAGGGCATGTTTGTTATCCAAGGGCTGAACTCATTTTAGCAGCAGGCGAGGTTTTAGAGAGTGATCCATCTCTCATTGATAAATGCCTTGAGTTATTGATTAAAGAAGGAGAGGTAATTCAAGATGAGCTTCTTGTTTGGGTTCGTCCTCTTTATCTTGCTGAAATTGGAATTGGGCGTGAAATGGCAAGGCTTACAACATCTCCTCTTGGCGTCCGCGCTGTGCATGTTGAAAAGGCTCTTATTTGGGTTCAGGAGAAATTAAGGATAAAACTTGCGGAGGAACAGATCAAAGGGGTCAGCTGCGGGGTCTCAGATAAGGTTCATATTATCACAGGTGGTCCAGGAACGGGAAAAAGCACAATCACGAAAGCAATTCTTGCTATCAATGAAAAAATCACGGATAAGATCCTTCTTGCCGCTCCAACCGGTAGGGCTGCAAAACGCATGAGTGAAATCACGCATAAAAAAGCATTTACGATCCACGCTCTTTTGGAGATGGACTTTTCTGCTGGCGGCTTTAAACGCAATAGAGATAATCCTCTTGCTTGTGATCTTATCATCATCGACGAAGCGAGCATGATCGATGTTCTACTGATGAATCATCTTCTAAAAGCGATTCCAAGTCACGCGCGGGTTCTTTTGATCGGCGATATCGATCAATTGCCAAGCGTGGGACCTGGCAATGTTCTCAAAGATATGATTGGATCAACAAGGATTCGCGTAACGGAGCTTAAACAGATTTTTAGACAGGCTGCCGGTTCTCGCATTGTAACAAATGCTCACAGAATCAATCATGGAGAGTTTCCCGATCTTTCTCCTAGATCGAATAGTGATTTTGCCTTCATCGAATGTGAAACGCCTGAACAAATTATGGAAGAGATCTTAAAATTGATTAAGGTGCGCATTCCTAAAGAATATCGTTTCCATCGTTTCGAAGATATTCAAGTCCTCTCTCCTATGCGACGTGGTGTTATTGGCACAGAAAATCTAAATGCAATTCTGCAAGAGCAACTTAATCCTCAAAAAGAAGCTTTAACGCGCATGGGACGACGTTTTCAAGTGGGCGATAAAGTGATGCAAATACGAAATAACTATCAAAAGTTAGTGTTCAACGGAGATATTGGAAAAATTGTTGAAATTGACATGAGTGAACAGATGATCAAAGTGGCTTTTGATGGAAAGCTCATTGATTATGACTTCTCTGAAATCGACGAGCTCGTGCTAGCCTATGCGGTTTCAATTCACAAGTATCAAGGAAGCGAATGTCCTTGTATCATCATCCCCGTGCATACAAGTCATTTTAAACTTCTTTACCGCAATCTTCTCTACACTGGGATTACAAGGGGTAAAAAATTGGTCATCTTGGTTGGATCTAAAAAAGCAATCGCGATTGCAATCCACAACGAAGAGGTGCGTAAGCGCCACACTGGTCTAAAAAATACTCTATGCAAATTTCTAACTTAAGACTCAATTGGGTTTTAAGCTCTAATTGCTCAATTGAACTAAAACAAGTGTAGGTGGAGCGGACGAGGCAAGTGTAACACTGAGTCCTGATACTACAACTTGAAAAGTTGCCGGCAATGTCACCTTAGTCGCATCGATGATTGCTTGCAAAACAACAACCTGCCCACCAGCGAGCATGGTAAAGGCTGGCCCTACAGCTGACCCTGCTAGTGAAAACTGAAATGTTCCAAGTAAAGACAATGTTGTTGACTGGGCGACAAATTGCGCAAGATAATGACCTGAACTATTAATCGAAAACGTCGTGCTGTTTGATTGCGAAATAGACGTTCCATACGTCACCGCTGTTCCAGAAAAGGAAACTGCACCTCCCGCAGAAATTGTACCACCTCCGCTAGGATTATCATTGTAGAGATGCGAAACTGCCTGTGGCCCTGTAGAGCCGGTAGCTCCAGTAGCTCCTGTTGAGCCCGTAGTACCGGCGGCTCCCGTCGTGCCACCAGGACCCGTTATTCCTGTAGTTCCTGCTAATCCTGTATCACCTGTCGTTCCCGTTGCACCTGTCGTACCGGCGGCTCCTGTTGTTCCCGTTGAACCTGTCGTTCCAACTAATCCTGTATCACCTGTCGTTCCCGTTGCACCTGTCGTGCCAGCGGCTCCAGCTAATCCTGTATCACCTGTCGTTCCTGCTAATCCTGTATCACCCGTTGTTCCCGTTACACCTGTCGTGCCGGCGGCTCCTGTTGTTCCCGTTGCACCGGTAGCAACGGTTAAACTTGCATCACCTGTCGCTCCCGTCGCTCCCGTGGGACCCTGGGGTCCCCTTGGACCTGGTGGACCTGGTGGACAAACTGAACGACATAAAATAACGTCTGAATCTTCATTTGTATGCTCAGCGCACAAAGGTGCTAAGAAAAACAAAAAGCAAAAAGTAATCTTATTTTTCATCAATATTAGAAATGGTTGTAGGCAAAGCCCAAGATTGTCCTAATGCAGCAACAGTCAATCGAATCTGTGGATTTACAGGAAATTTATTTAATAAAGATGTCCAAACAATTGCAATATGTCCCTCATCATCTAAACTTAGTTGAAAATCTCCAACTTTTACATCCTCATAACTAGAATCTGAAAGAACAACAGCTGGAGACCATCCTAAATCATTCGAATAAGTTACTGCTTCAAGACAATGTCTATGAACTTTTGAATCATAAGAATTCCAAACTACTAACATCTGACCTAGTTGATTGATCTCTATTTTTGGTGCAGAAACGACATCTCTCTCTCGAGTCGAGAGAACCTGGGAAGGAATAACATCTCCATTTTTGAAAATCATCGAGGCATGAATCGAAATAACGCTCTCATCTAAAGAAAGCCAAAGGACAACTCGATTGCCATGTGTATCTTGAACAATCGAGGGTTGAAACGTAGAAATTGACGCTAATAAGAGTGAAGGGAAAAAATTAAAAAGCATTCTCTTGATACCTACCGTAGCAATACAGCAAAAAAGTAGATGATAAAAAATTTACAATTAAATCGTCTATATTTTTTTTAAAAGTCGTGCAGAAATGCACTATCTCAAGGTGCAAGAGGAAAGCTTAAGAGTTGCGACCCATTCATCTATGAGAGAGTGCAATTTTTCTATGACCTCTTCGTAACTGGAATCTAATACAATCTCCTCAATCAAGTCTTCTTTAAATTTTTCAATTCTTAAATCAAAATCGGAATTTAACGCGTTCAAATCAACACCTAGAAAAGTGTGATATGCTGAATCAAGGATCTGATTGCTGAGATAATGGCGATTGTCATCTTCTAATTGATCGTCTTTGCTTTCAAATTCTCTTAGCTCTTGCGCAATGGTATAAAGTGCTCTACGCATTTCTGGGATCATTCCAAAAACAATCACTGCATGATAAAATAAATCATGATAAACTCCTTGCAGGCCAGGCGCCGGGTTACCATCTGCTTCGTCTATAAAGCAAGTAGGAAAAGGAGTCAGCACATCAAAGTGCCCTTCTTTTCTTTTCATTTGAAGTTGATTAGGTGTGAGGTCAATACGCGCTCTTAGCTGCACGTCTTGCGAGTAGGGAAATAAGTTTTTTAAAAATAGCTCGTATATTTTTAAAGAAGGTGCGAATTGCCACGTGTCATTATAAAACAATTTAAATCGTTGAAACACTCGAATGACTTCTCCAATATCGGGACTTCCTTTCTTCTTACAGCGGTTGATCTCTCTTGTAGAAAATATGATCATTTCATGTGAATTTTTTTGATCTTCGAGTTCATCTATTAATTTCTGAAATTTTTCTTCAGAAAATTGGAGTGCTTGGTAAATGAGTCCTTCATCGGGAGTAAATTTTAGAAAAAATCGCGGGCATAAATCTTCTCGTAGCAAACATTCTTTCATTAATTTTTCTGTCTTCAAATTAATGGAGCCATTTTTATTTAAAATGGGATGAATGAAAATCTCTTCTTTTTTAAACTGTGTTCTTAGGCCGTAATAGCATTCGATAAGGAAAAACTCTTCATGAGAAATTTCTCCTTTTTCTAATCCGTATAAGGCGATGAACGGAAATTCGAAATGCTCGCCTTGTTGAATCCCCTCAAATTCATCATTTGTAACGTCAAATAAGGAATCGTTCCAACACATTTTTATGACAGCATTTTTTAATGCAGATAATTTATGTTGGATGTCTTTTATTTTATTAATGTTAATTGCTGTAAGTTCTCTCATCTCTTCAGAAGTGTACTCTAGAACAGAAGCATATACTAAAGGAGCTGAAGCCTTAGCACATAGGGCATCTGTTTGGGAAAGATCTGCTACCAGTGACAACTCTGGAACAAGATTTTCTACAACTTGAATGCTCTGTCCAGGGAGGTTGGGGTGAGAGCGATCAAGAAAAAAGTTAACTTGCTCATTATTAACTACTTTTAATCCTAAACTATCACAAGAAGACATAATTAACCTAAAACTATATATTATTTATTTAATTATATAGATAATTAGGTAAAAAGTCGACTTTAATTAACAAAACTAAATTAAGACTTTAAACTTAGCGACTTCTGCAGCAATTACCTCATCTTCGATACGAGCGAAGAGGAATTGAGGCTTGGGAAGGACGTGTTGAGATGGGATCGGGGTCTTCACTGTTTCCTGCCAACTGGTTGGAGGCGCTTCAAAACCTAGGAGAGTAAAAAGGCGTTCGGCCGTTGCCGGGATGATGGGAAGGGAGATAAGCGCCATGGTTTTCATACATTCCAAACAGCAATAAATGGTATTTTCCATCTCTTGACGGGTGTTTGGATCTTTGGCGAGCTGCCAAGGTTTTTTTGCATCAAAATAGACGTTTCCCAGCTGAGCAAGCTCCATGATTACCTGGGAGGCTTTGCGCAAATGAAATGTTTCATAAGCATGGGATGCTTCATCTGCTAGATTCTTGACTTTCTCTAAAAACTCTTCATCGTCTGGCTTTAAGGCGGAGGGTGTTGGGACTTTTGCTCCGCATTGGTTCATGGCAAAAACAAGTGTGCGATTAACAAAATTGCCATATTTTCCAAGGAGCTCAGAATTGCAACGGATTTGAAAATCTTTCCATGTAAACTCTGAGTCTTGTGTCTCTGGCGCATTGGCAGCAATGACATAACGAATCTGATCTGCTGTGAACTTTTGAAAAAAGGCGACGAGATCAATTGTCCAGTTATCTGATTTGCTAAATTGACGCCCTTCTAAGTTATAAAATTCGTTAGCGGGAAGTTCATCAACAAGTTTATAAGGGATATTCTGTCCCATCGTCATTGCCGGAAAAAAAATGGCGTGAAAGGGAATATTGTCTTTTCCAATAAATTGGACAAGCTTTGTTGTGGGATCTAACCAATAATCTTTCCAAAGATCTTGTTTTCCTTTTCGTTCAGCCCATTCTTTTGTTGCAGAGATGTAGCCGATCGGAGCATCAAACCAAACGTACAGAACTTTCCCTTCTGCATCTTTTAATGGCACGGGAATTCCCCAGTCTGAATCGCGCGTAATGGCTCTTGGTTTTAGATCTTCAATATATTTTTTAGCGAAATTAACAACGTTTGGCTTCCAATTTTTCTGCTCAATCCATGCAGTTAATTGTTCTTTAAAGCGATCAAATCGCAAAAACCAATGTTTTGTTGGTTTAAGAACAAGAGGGGCTCCGGAGATTTTAGAACGGGGGTTTTTCAGGTCAACGGCTTCGTAACTTGCGCCACATCGCTGACATTCATCTCCTCTTGCTTCATTAAATTGACACTTAGGACAGGTTCCCACAACATATCGATCAGCGAGGAAACGGTGATCGGTCTCTGAATAGAGTTGATCTGTAACTTTTTCTTCGATGTATCCATTGTCATACAAATCTTTAAAAAACTCTTGGGTCGTTTCCGTATGAATAGGGGCTGTTGTACGTGAAAAATGATCAAAAGAAAAATTAAGTTGCTCAAACAACTCTTTAATCACTTCATGAAAAATATCGACATGCTCCTTTGGAGTCCTTTTTGCCAAATCGGCACTAAGGGTGATTGCTACACCATATTCATCTGTACCGCAAATATAGAGGACATCATCTCCTTTTAATCTACTATAACGCGCATAGCAGTCCGCGGGTAGATATGCCCCTGCGATGTGTCCAAAATGAAGTGGGCCGTTTGCGTAAGGAAGTGCAGAGGTGATAAGAACTTTTTTTCTCATTCGTCTTCCGTAGCAGCATCGATTGCCTTTAAATCTTCAAGATAACTGGGATTGGGATGTCTGCGTACAAGGTTAAGAACGTAGTCTAAAGTAACCTCGCGACCCGCTTTCATTTCGTACTTAGCATAATCAATCACATATAAAACCAACTCGAAATTGCTCTTAAACTGCTTTCTTAGTTCTTCTGTCGTAAGTGACATTAAATTTCTCCTAATTTATGAGGTTACCTATTTGGTGCAGCCCAAATCTGATTTTTGAAACATGTTTGGTATAACTTAAGCTTCAAGATTCTAGACGCACTCTGTATTCTTCGGCTATCAAGATGCTACGCAGAATTTCATAAGCGACGTTCAAATCACCATTAATAATATGATAGTCGTAATAGTCTGCCATCGCCATCTCTTCTCTTGCCCACGATAATCTCGTTTCAATGGAATCAATACTATCCGTTTTTCTTTTTATCAGCCTCTCTTTTAACACTTCTATGCTCGGAGGACTCACAAAAATAAATACGGCAGAAAACTGCTTTTCTCGTAACTGTAAAGCTCCTTGCGTGTCAATGACGAGCACTACATGCTTACCTTCGTTACATTTTTTTTCTACTTGACTTCTTGATGTCCCGTAATAATTACCAAAGACTGTTGCATATTCAAGAAATGCATTCTCTTGTATCTGTTTTTCAAATTCTTCTTTGTTTAAAAAAAAGTAGTCTTTTTCTGTCACTTCACCCGGTCTTGGCGCCCGTGTCGTTGAAGAAACACTCAAACTCACAGAACTAAACTCTTGCACCAATTTGCGCACAAGGGTTGTTTTCCCGGTACCGGCAGGTGCGCTGATAACGAAACAGAGACCTTTCGATAAGTTACCGAGTAATTTCTGTGTCATACAAAACACTTATTCTATATTTTGAATCTGCTCTCTAATTTTTTCAATTTCACCTTTCATTGCAACGGTTAACAATGAAAGTTCCGCATCTGCAGACTTAGAAGCTAAGGTATTAACTTCTCTATTAAGTTCTTGTGTTAAAAAGTCAAGCGTTTTTCCTATACTCTTTTCTGATGTATTCAGTAGGTGTTGAAATTGCTCAATGTGAGAATGTAGTCGAGTCTCTTCTTCAGAAACATCGAGCTTCTCTGAGAAGCTTGCGATTTCACGTACGACCTCACGTAGCATCCTATCGTCAGTTTCTCCACTTGTTTTATAAAACTCCTGCATTTTTTCATTAAGTCGCTGTCGGTATTTTTCAAGAGCCACTTGAGAACGATCTTCTATTTGATTGAGCTGCTCAGATAAAGTTTTTAACCTAGCTTCCACATCAAAAGCGAGGGCTTTCCCTTCGCGTTCTTTCATTCCCATTAACTCTTTAAGAGCAATTTCGATCCCATTTTTTAATAAATCCTTCATTTGAGTCTCTTTTGATTCATCTTCAATTTGCGTTAGGAAAGGGAGCTGCTGAACTAAAAAAGATAGAGTCACTGTACTGATTGGATCATAGCCTAAATCGATGGCAACTCTCTCCCATGTCGACTTAAGTTCTTTAAGCTGTGGGAGTTGCATAAAAAGAGGGTCATCTGACTTTAAATGAATCCTCACGCTTACTTGACCGCGACAAATAATGTCTCCAATCCACTTTCTGATTTCGATTTCAAAGCGAGCAAACTCTTTTGGAAGAACTAGGTGAATATCAAGCATCTTTCGATTTAAAGACTGAACTTCAACAACTAGTCTGCCAAGGGGCGTGTTTTGACAAGATCTGCCAAAAGCGGTCATGCTTTTTATCATAGATAAAATTATATCCTGAGATAATTCCTTAAGTCAACTCCGAACTGGTTCAAAAGAACGACGATGGATCGGACATGGGCCATACAGTCCAAGAGCCTCTAGGTGCTTTTTTGTTCCATACCCTTTATGTTGATCGAATCCATATTCGGGCCATTTCAAATGATATTCAAACATGATTCTATCGCGAGTTTCCTTAGCGAGAATCGACGCCGCAGAAATTAAAGCACATAATGCATCTCCACGAATCACTCCCTCTCCGGGAATATCTATCTTTGGAAGGTAGGGACCATCAACAAGAAGATATTCAGGCTTACTTTTTAAGGCTTTTATCGCAATGATCATCGCTTGAAAGGTCGCTTGCAATATATTGATTTCATCAACTACCAAGGCATCGACAATACCGATGCCGTAATCAACTTGGGGATGGTGAATCAATTTTTCATAGAGTTCAAGCCGCTTCTTTGCAGAGAGCTTTTTACTATCGTCAATATCTTCAATGAGAACTTCTTTGGGAAACATGCAAGCTGCCGCAACAACGGGTCCTGCAAGCGGGCCTCGACCCGCTTCATCAACTCCAGCGATGAGACGAAACCCTTCGCTTTTTTTTCCCATTATGTCGCAGAATCTGTTTGAGTGGTGCCTTCTGCCTGAGGAGCTATTTTTACGGAGCGCTTGCCCTCTTGAATTCTACCTTTAACTTTTGACTTTTTACCTGAAGAGCCTCTGAGGTAGTAAAGTTTTGACTTTCTCACTTTACCTAAACGAGTGACTTCAATTTTCGCAATCTTTGGACTATGAATCATGAAAACTCGCTCCATACCTGCGCCATAAGAAACGCGGTAAAGGGCCATTGTTTCAGAAAGACCGCCGCCGCGACGCGCTATAACTGTGCCTGTAAATGCTTGAAGACGCTCTTTTTCACCTTCGATAATACGGGTGTGGACTGTTAATGTATCTCCGACTGCAAACTTCGGAATATCATTTTTAAGCAACTCTGCTTCCATTTCCTGAATGAGTTGATTCTCGTTCATACTTGCTCCTTAAATAATTCTGGGCGCACGCGGCGCGTATTTTTTATTGCTTCTTCTTCTCGCCATTTGTTGATAAGTGCATGATTTCCTTCCAACAAAACCTCTGGGACAGTTATTCCTTCAAAATCACGAGGTGTCGTATAGTGCGGTGCATCAAATATCCCATTCTGAAAACTGTCTTGCTGCGCAGATTCACAGTGCCCTAAGACACCTGGAATAAACCGCGCAACTGCATCCACAAGGACGATAGCTGGCAAACATCCATTGGTTAATACGTAATCACCAATGCTGATTTCTTTATCTATCTCTTTCTCAATCACTCGTTGGTCAATCCCTTCATAATGACCGCAGACTAAAATCAAATGAGATTCACGACTTAAGGCTTCACACATTTTCGCAGTGAGAGGCTCTCCTTGAGGCGACAAATAAATCACCTTTGACCCCTCTTGACGTTTACTGCGAATCGCCTTTGTAAGAGGCTCTGGCATGAGTACCATTCCAGGCCCTCCTCCAAAAGGTCGGTCATCCACTTTTTGATGTTTGCCTGCAGCAAAATCTCGAATGTTGGTTCGACGGATGTCAAGAAGGCCTTTTTCTTTAGCTTTCTTAAGAATACTAACATCAAAAGGTCCCTGAAAGTATTCTGGGAAAAGAGAAAGAATATCGATAATCATGGCAAATTTAGGATTTCTTTTTAAGTGCTCTCCTCTTTGCACGCATCTTTACTTTTTTTGCTTCCACCTTGGAACGGTACTCTTTCATCACTTCTGGAGCACCTTTAGTTGTGATCGATGCTACCTGTGGACTAATCTGCGCACCTTGAGCGAGCCAATAGCTGATTCTTTCTGCATTTAAAGAAAAACTATTTTCTTCTGCATAAGGATTGTACCAACCAAGTAATTCAATGTATTTACCATCGCGCGGAGAGCGCTCATCGGCAACAACAACGCGGTATGTTTGACGGTTTGTGCGACCTTGTTGTCGCAGACGAATTTTTAATGCCATAGAGAATTCTCCTTTACTCCTAATCCCTTCATTTTCTGTTTTAATGAAGGCATATCTTTACAAAATTGTTTTAACTGTTTGAAACTTTTTACCATGCGATTCACGTCGTCAATTGAGGCTCCACTCCCCTTTGCAATGCGCCGTCTTCTAGAGGGAAGCAGTTCAACTCTCTCGCATCGCTCATTGGGAGTCATCGACAAAATCATAGCTTCTGTTTTTCCAAGCTCTTTTTCTGAAACTTGCATATCCTCTAATTGAGAAATGCCAGGCAGCATCTTAAAAAGACTTTTTAAAGGCCCCATTTTTTTTAGCATCGACATCTGACGCAAGTAATCGTCATATGTAAAAGAGGCCTTTCTAATTTTCTCTTCGAGTTTTTTACTCTCTGTTTCGTCAATGTGCTCTTCAGCACGTTTGACAAGATTAATTACATCGCCCATTCCAAGAATTCGATCTGCCATTGAACGGGGATTAAAAACTTGAAAATCAGAAATTTTCTCCCCGATTCCTTCAAATTTTAGTGGTTTCTGTGTAATTTCTCGAATGGAGATGGCTGCACCGGCACGCGCATTTCCATCTAGCATCGTAAGAATTGTTCCTGTAATTCCAACTCTTTTATCAAACTCTGCGGCAGTTTTGACAGCATCTTGGCCTGTTGTTGCATTCGCTACAAATAAAACTTCCTGAGGATTTAACGCTTCTTTAAGCTTTTCCAACTGCTGCATCAATGCTTCATCGAGATGCAAGCGACCTGCTGTATCTACAATGAGGACATCATAATTGCCAATGCGCGCTGCTTTAAGAGCTGCTAGAGCAACTTTAAGAGGATCCGACTCTCCTTCAAGAGTAAACACAGGCACTTCAATCTGTTCGCCAAGCTTCTGCAATTGCAAAATGGCAGCAGGTCTTTGCAGATCACACGCCGCAATTAAACTGCGTTTGCTTAGCTCTTTCTTCTTTAAAAATTGGGCAAGTTTGGCACATTGAGTTGTCTTTCCCGATCCCTGAAGACCACACATGAGGATCACTGCGGGCTCTCCTTTACAATTCAAGGAAGCCTCTTCGCTTCCCATTAAGGCGATTAACTCATCGTGAACAATTTTAATGAATTGCTGATCAGGCTTAACAGATTTTAAAACCTCATCTCCTAGGGACTTTTCCTTGACTCGCTTAACAAAGTTGCTAGCTACTGTATAATTGACATCAGCATCCAAAAGTGCAAGACGCACCTGCCGTACCGCATCGGAGACGTTGTCTTCCGTCAACTTCTTTTTTGCAAGAAGTCCTGAAAAGAGATTTTGAAATTTTTCTGAAAGTGTTCCAAACATAACTGCCCTATAGGTTACTAAAAAATCTCATTCAAATTCAAGGAAAAAAAATCGATGATGTTCAGACAAGTCTCTTTCAAAAAACTTTACAATCCAACACTCTTCAGAAAAGAGCGTCATTATTTTTTCACCCTGGTCAAAACCAATTTCAAAAAACACTCTGGCTCTTGGGTTTAAGTAAAAAGGGAGCTGTTTTGCTAAGCGTTGGTAGAACTCTAACCCTGTCTCACCGGCTAAAAGAGCCCTTTTAGGCTCAAAATTACGTACACCAGGATCTAAATTGTCGAACTCCTTTTGTGAGATATAAGGAGGGTTTACGATGACAATATCCGCTTTTTTATGAGAATATGGGGTTAATAAATCCCCTTCTAAAAACTCTACATCTAAATTATTTAGACAAGCATTTTTTTTAGCAACTTGTAACGCCTCGGGCGACAGATCTGAAAGGGTAACGACAAGCTCTGGAAATTTTTTTTTGAGACCAAGCCCCAAGCATCCGGATCCGGTACAAAGATCCCAAGCATTTTTATTTTGAAGATTCTCCCCTTCTAACCTCTTACAAATTCTATCCAAAAGAATCTCTGTTTCAGGACGAGGAATTAAAACTTGGTCGGTAATTTTAAGACTACAGCCATAAAACTCAACCTCTCCCAGGACATATTCAAGGGGCTCTCCTTTTGCAAGGCGCGAAAGGGCTGCCCTGTAAGGCATAAGCTCCTCTTCTCCAAGAGGGCGATCAAACTGTAAATAAAGATCGAGACGTTTACTTTGAAGAATATGTGCTAAAAGGTCTTCAGCAACTCTTTTTGCGCGAAAGATTTTTTTATTTTCCAAATACTCTGCAGCAAGTTTAAGAACCTCCCCTAAAGTTTTCATGCATCCATCCTAAATTTAAGATTCTTGGACAGCGGAGAGTTTTTCCTGATAAAAATGAGCGACAAGCGCTTCCGTAAACTCATCAAGATCCCCCTCCATAACATAATTCAACTTGTAAAGAGTTAGATTAATCCGATGATCTGTAACGCGATTTTGCGGAAAATTATAAGTGCGAATTCTTTCAGAACGATCACCCGTTCCCACTTGAGAGGAACGCAAAGACGCTGTCTCTTCATCTTGCTTACGTCTTTTTTCTTCTACAATTTTTGCAGAAAGAAGACGCATCGCCTTTTCTTTGTTTTTATGCTGACTGCGTTCTTCTTGGCAATAAACCACAGTCCCGGTCGGAATATGTGTAATCCGAACAGCTGAATCCGTCGTATTTACGTGCTGACCACCAGCACCGGATGCACGATAGGTATCAATTTTTAGATCTCGCTCGTCGAGAAAAATCTTTTCCTCTTCGTCTGGCTCAAGAAGAACTGCAACAGTAATCGCAGATGTATGAACTCTACCCTGCGCTTCCGTTTCCGGAACACGTTGAACTCGATGGGTTCCTGCTTCATACTGCAAAAAGCGAAAGGCACAAGGCCCCGAAATCACCATCACATATTCTTTAAATCCGCCCATTTCAGATGAAGTGCAAGAAAGAAGCTCGTACTTCCAGCCTTTGCGGTCGGCATAGGCCTTATACATGCGCACGCAATCTCCCACAAAAATGGCAGCTTCATCACCACCTGTTCCCGCACGAACTTCTAAAATCACACTACGGTTATCGCGAGGATCGGGGGGAACTAGAAGGGTTTCCAAAGACTTACGTGCAGCTTCTCTTTCTTTTTCTAAAGCAGCAATATCTTCTCGAATCACTTCTAAAAAGTCGTGATCTTTCTCTTCTTTCAGAAGCTTTTGATTTTCTTTGAGTTGATTATCGAGAGTTTCCAGGCGCTCTTTAACCTCTTTGACAGAGGATAAATAGGCATGCTCTTGCGCAAGCTCACGATACTGCTTTTTATCAGAGAGCACCTCCGCCTTTCCCAATAGATCTTCAACTTCTTCAAGCCGACTTAACAGTTTGCGAAGGCGCTCTTCCATAATTTGCAGTTATTTTTTCTTTTTCTTTTGTTCTTTCTTCTCTTCCTGATCTGAAGCTGCTTGTGCTTGCTTTTTCTTCTCGCTATAACGTTTATTGAACTTGTCAACTCTACCTTCTGCATCGACAAACTGATTCTTTCTCGTGAAGAATGGGTGTGATGCGGATGAAATTGCTACGCGATAAACTGGGTAAGTCTTTCCTTCGAACTCTTCTTTATCTTTAGGCTGAAGGGTGCTTCCACACACAAATTTATAGCCGGTAGAGGAATCTACAAAAAGTATTTCCTGATATGGAGGATGTCCTTGTCTTTTCATATCGTTCTCCTTTACAATATTGTCGTACCGAAATGATTAAACCCGATTTCCCTATAAAAAAACAAGTTCAAAAGATTTTATATGCATAAGATGAAGAAAACTCAAAGACTCTTTAACGCCCTATTGACGTCGACAATCCTAACATCTCTTCTTGGCGCTTTATCAGACAGTTTTATTCCCGCTTTTTCGATACAAAAAATTTTTAGCTTATCCTTAAACGGAATCGAACACCACCAATTCTGGCAACTCATCTCTTACCTTTTTGTCCAACCACTAGAAAACGGGATCAGCTTTGGCTTTCTTTTTAAAATCGCCTTTAATACGTATCTTCTTTTTCTAGTCGGCGGCTCCATCCTCCACAAAAAAGGGGTATTTCATTTTCTTTCTCTTTATTTTCTGGGTGGGCTTTTCTCAAGTCTCGTGATTTTAGGGCTCCTCATTCTCTTTCCCTCCCCACTTTCTTTTGCAGGAAATATGACGGCACTTTACTCTCTTTTAATTGCCTGGATTACCCTCAACCCACAAGCAACTTTCCCTTTTTTACTTGGAATACCAATCAGAGCAAAAACACTTATCTTTGCATTTTTTGGAATTAACTGCTTAATCGATCTATCTTCTGGCAATTGGATTTATGCACTCTCCTATCTAGCCGCCGCACTTTTTGGCTATCTTTATGGGCTTCTACTCAGACAACATACAGAAAAAACCGTCTACACGCGAGGTAAAATTTTTGACTTTAAAACAGGAGAAGCTCTTTTAAATGACGATCAGTTTCTTGAAGAAATGCTCTCTAAAATCGCCGTTCACGGCAAGAAAAGTTTGACTTGGAAAGAACGATGGCGCCTTAGAAAGATTGTTAAAAATAAAAAGAAGAAAATTTAGGCAACTCAATTCTGTGTATCTAGCGCACTCAAACAAGTCTCAAACAAGGTTTGGTAGAATCAGAGTCTTGGGCATAAGTTTTTTTAATATTTTACTGATAAATATAAAAAGTGGGTTTTTCTGCCTCTTTTGAGTTCGCTTTTTGGTAGCAAATGGAGAATTGTTTCAATAAAGCTTCAATTCCCTGTTTAATATTTTCATCCGTATCGCTTTCTGCAAAAACACTACTTGCCCAAATATAAGAAGTGCACTCATTATTGGATTTTTTAATTGTAACGATAGTAGGAACTGAGAGAGATAGACGAATTAATTTTTCTTCTTTTTTGTTAACATTTTCGACTTTTTGGATGTCAAAACTCAAAAAAACGCCAGAAAGTCCAAGGCCGGTGGGATCATTTGTGGACATTTCTTTAACATTTCCGAGCAACCCTAATTTTTCTTTCAGAATTTTATTAAGGGTATCGCAAAGCTCTTTTCGTGAAGAATTCACGGAGGTAACTAGCGGTAAAACGGAAAAAGCAAAAAGATCTTTTAAAGGTGATCGGGTGATATTAAAAGCAGTATCTTGGCCACTCATGCTGCAATTTAAATCATCTGAAAAAACAGGTTTAAATGAAAATACAATAAAAAAGGCAATAATTAAATGCTTCATAGCTTGACTCCAATTTGTGAATTTAGCAATCAATCCCAAGCCGGGTCAGGTGGAATTCGTAATACTTTCCATTTTTGATTCCAGTTGTTAAATTTTTCCGCTAAGGGACCTACACAAGCTTTCCATAACCCCCCTGCCAAACAACAATCCAACGCCTTTTGCTCCAAAACAGCTATTACAGAGCCTAGGGCAATTTTTGCGGCATTTTTTGGCAAAGTGCTAATTAATTGAGCTAAAGCAACACCGGTAGAAAGAACCACTTCCCTACACCATCCTGGATAAGGTTCTTGATCGGGCCCAATGATGTTTGTTGTATTGCATAAAAATACAGACGTCTTATTGAACGGACTTGCGCAATGGTATTGACTGGTTTTTTCCGAGCAAATTTCTTCAAATAAAGAAATGAGATGTCTTCCTAGGACTTCAACTTCATGTTTGTTGTTTAATGCAACATGCCAAATCATTTCATTAAAAAGCAGTCTAAATTTTACTGGTTTATCATCTTGAATATTTTCCACAAGCATGTAAGCAACAGAAAAATCATGGATAGCGTCTTCAATTTGGTTGTTTAATAAGTAAGTCTCACCTCGAGATATATGTAAACTGGTTAAATTTTCAACATCAGATTTTTTGCATTTCAGAATAAGGTGAGCCTCTAAATTTAATATATCTTCAATGCTTTTACAAGGTGTGTAATCAATTTCAAGTGTAAACCCACAAAAAATTAAAAAAACAAAGAATATGAAAAAAGACTTCGCTAGAAAACCTGTTAAGCTCATATAAAAACCCTCTTGCTTCAATTCAGTCTATCGTTGCAATGTTTTTTCTGACAATGAAAATTTTTTCTACAAACCACCTAGACAACTTCCACTTGAAAAGCGCCAAAAAAATCTCGAAAATTAGCGAAACTTAAGATCTTGGTAAAGATTTTTGAAGCGATTATCAAAAAAACGATATAATGATATACACGATAAATTTTTTTATTTTGAATAGAGTTCTTCTAAAACCCTCATGAGTTCATAAAATTGAGATTACAGAGCCCAAAATAGACATGTCAGAAACAAAGCACTTCGTGTCCTTGTTCCCGACATGTCTAATTCAGGCTTTACAAATTTAAGCTTCCCAAGCTTAAGTGAGTTTTAGAAGAGGTCTAATCATTTTTCTTGGCCCCTTTTCAAATGAAAGAGATGTGTGACGGAATTTTTACGATCTGGGATAGCCAAAACCTGGGTTAAAAAGTCTCATTAAGGTGAGCAACATATGCCATGCGTGCTGTCAACAATCCTTCAAGAACTCCTTCTTCGTAACGGAAATAAGGGTGAGCTTCAAGCTCCGGAAAGTCGTTGGGTTGTAATAAATCATCTTGCGTAATATGTGGAACGATTCGCTTAGCACATGTGTAGATTTTTTTATGCTGCGCTTCTATCATTTCATCAAATATTTTTTTCATTTTTAACCCTCTGCTCTCGAAAAAATTGCTTAAGAAGAGCTGCCGACTCCACTTCAAGAACACCTTTTCTTACAGTAATCTGATGGATTGGATGTGTAAGATCAAGGATATTAGTAAAGCTGCCGTGCGCTCCATGGCGCTTGTCAGGTGCTCCCCAAACAAGAGTTGATATGCGAGAAAGAAACATGGCACCGGCGCACATGCAGCAGGGCTCTAAAGTGCAATAAAGGATGCTCTCTAAAAGTCGCCAATTATCCAGCTTTGCAGCTGCCTTTTTTAAACAAAGAATCTCCGCGTGCGCGGTTGCATCTTTTAAGAACTCAACCTGATTATGCGCTCTTGCAATGATCTCTCCTTTATATACGACAACTGCACCTACAGGAACCTCTCCCTTATTATATGCACTGAAGGCTTCTTTCAAAGCTTCTTTCATAAAATCAGAATCTTCTAACATATTTTTAAAGTTTTTAATGTTCAACTACTCTATTTTTTAAGACCATCTTTTGCACTCAGGAAAAGGCGAATTTAAGCAAAACAACCTTTTTCTTTAATCATTATGATTCCCCATTAAGAGCAAATATGGTAGAATGAGGATATGAATGTAGCATGCGGGCCCGGAAATGGCAAGTTGCCTTTTCGGAGCCGCAATCAAAGTTTTTCCACCTTAAACTCTCAATGCAGGGAGATACTTTAGATGTCACTAGACAAGGGTACCAAAGAAGAAATCACAAAGAAGTTTCAACTTCACGAAAAGGACACTGGATCCGCTGATGTACAGATTGCAATTCTTACGGAGAGAATTGCAGAATTGACAGAACACTTGAAGCTAGCCCCTAAGGATCATAGCTCAAGACTTGCTCTACTTAAGCTTGTTGGTCAAAGACGTAAACTTCTTGACTATCTCAATTCAACAGATACTAAGCGCTACCAAAATCTGATTATGCGCTTAAATCTTCGTAAATAATTTTTGTTTGACATATGGCCGTTTAAGGCGGCCTTTTCTATTTGCTCCTATGCCCTAAATTTGAACCGGACGAAGTCGCAGGCGAAGCCAAAAACCGCTTCTCGAGTTAACTTGTGTATAATATTACCATTCTTGTATAGTCTTCAAAAAATGGGATGAAGTGCCCTTCTGCGCGGAATATTATTTATTCCTCTCCGATGGTCAATTCATCCTCCCACAACACTTAAAATACCGGAGCTTAAAATTCTATGGAATTACCTACAAAAACAATGACAATTTCAGTAGGGGGAAAAGACCTCACATTTGAAACGGGAAAAATCGCAAGACAAGCGCACGGTGCTGTAACCTTACGCGTTGGCGATACAATTATCATGGCAACAGCTTGCTTTGGGCCAAGCCCAGAGAATGCTGATTTTTTCCCCTTACGCGTTGACTACCAAGAGAAGTTTTCCTCCACAGGAAAAACGCTTGGCGGATTCATTAAACGAGAAGGACGCCCTACTGAAAGGGAAATCCTAGCAAGTAGACTTATCGACCGTCCCTTAAGGCCTATGTTCGAAGAAGGGTACTACGATGAAGTGCAATTGCTCTCTTACGTTTTTTCTTATGACGGCGTTCACTCTCCTGAGCCACTTGCCATCTGCGCTGCCGCTGCAGCTCTTGTCATCTCTGAAATTCCCCTCATTAAGCCAGTTGGCGGCGTCCGCGTTGGAATGATTGATGAGGCTTTTATCATTAACCCCACAGTAGAAGAAATGAAAAAATCGCGTCTTGACCTTATCCTTGCGGGTACAGAAGATGCTATTTTAATGATTGAAGGGTTCTGTGACTTTCTTACAGAAGAACAAATTCTAGAAGCTGTTAACGAAGGACATGCTGCAATCCGAACGATCTGCCAGGGGTTGAACGATTGGCAAAATACAATTGGAAAACCAAAAAAACGCGATACTCTCCGCCAAGCTCCTGAAGGACTTGCTGAAGAGGTAGAAAGTTTAGCAGGTGCGCGTGTTAAAGAGGCTCTTCGCATCAAAGAAAAAAGCCAAAGGGAACAAGCAATCGCTGAAATTTCTAAAACGCTTACCGACTCTCTCTCTCCAGAAGCTGGAGAGGCGAAATACTCAAAAACAGCAGTACTTGCCGCATTTAAGAAAGTGCAAGCGCATCATATGCGCCAAATGATCTTAACAGAAAATTGTAGATCTGATGGTAGAACATGCGACCAAGTTCGCGGAATTAATATCGAAAATGGAATTTTACCTAGAACTCACGGAAGTGCTCTTTTCACGCGTGGTGAAACACAATCTCTTGCCGTATGTACTCTTGGCGGAGAAACGATGGCGCAACGTTATGAGACTCTTCATGGTGAAAGCAGCCATCGCTTTTATCTTCAGTATTCCTTCCCTCCTTTTTCTGTAGGCGAAGTGGGTCGGATGGGATCTCCTGGGCGTAGAGAAATCGGTCACGGCAAACTCGCAGAACGCGCACTTGCAATGACATTACCATCGCAAGATAATTTCCCTTATGTCATCCGTCTTGAATCTAATATCACAGAATCAAACGGATCTTCTTCAATGGCATCTGTCTGTGGCGGCTGCCTTGCGCTCATGGATGCGGGGGTCCCAATTAAACATCCAATTGCCGGCATTGCAATGGGTCTTATTCTTGAAGGCAAAAACTATGCGATCCTCTCCGATATCTTGGGTGCAGAAGATGCCTTAGGCGATATGGATTTTAAAGTAACTGGTAATGCTCATGGCATCACAGCTTTTCAATTGGACATTAAAATTGAGGGAATCACTCCTCATATCATGCAAGTCGCTCTAGCTCAAGCAAAGCAAGGCAGACTCCACATCTTGAGCAAAATGCTTGAAGCAATGCCAAAAGCAAAAGAACAACTTTCTACTTATGCACCACGCATTGAAACTATGCAGGTGAAACCAAGTAAAATCGGCACCATCATTGGCCCTTCAGGCAAGCAAATTCGCGCAATCATTGAAGAAACCGGCGTTCAAATTGACATCAATGACAGTGGACTTGTCAGCATCTCTTCAACAAGCAAAGATGCGATGGAAAAAGCAAAAAGCATCATCCACAACCTCGTTGCCGAAGTTAAAATTGATGAAGTTTACAAAGGACGCATTGTTTCGATCGTACCTTTTGGTGTTTTCGTTGAAATCTGCGGAAAAGAGGGTCTTTGTCATATCTCTGAATTATCACATACGCGGGTTAACGACATCAACGAGCTTTATAAAGTAGGCGACATTCTTGAGGTCAAAGTGATCGATGTAAATCCTCGTGGCCAGATCAAGCTAAGTCATAAAATTCTCCTTCCGGCTCCGGCACGTGTAGGTGGATAGAATTGCTATGCCCTCCCCTTTTATTCAAGTTGACAAAGTCTCCAAAAAATACGGGGAGGGTGTTTACGCCCTCAAAGAAATCTCTTTATCTATTAAAAAGGGAGAAACTTTTGGAATTATTGGGCTCAGTGGCGCAGGAAAATCAACGCTCATTCGCATTTTAGCAGGACTTATCACTCCAACGAAAGGGAGAGTTCTTTTTTCGGGTGAGGATATTGGTCAATTTAATAAAAAAGACCTTCGCTCTTTCCACTTTAAATGCGGAATGATCTTTCAACATTTCAATCTTCTAAATTCACGCACAGTATTTAATAACATCGCTTACCCTTTAGAAATTGCCAACTATCCCAAAGAAAAAATTGCCCCACGTGTTAATGAGCTTTTACAGCTTGTAGGATTAAGTTCTAAAAAAAATGCGCATCCATCAGCCTTAAGCGGTGGAGAAAAACAACGAGTTGGCATAGCAAGAGCCTTAGCGCACCATCCTGAAGTTCTTTTTTGCGATGAAGCAACCTCGGCACTTGATCCGAAGACAACTCAAGAAATCCTTACGCTTCTCCGAGATCTTAATCAAAAACTCGGCGTTACCATTGTACTCATTACTCATGAAATGGATGTAATCAAACACATCTGTCATCAAGTTGCAGTTCTTGAAAATGGAGTTATTATCGAATCGGGGCCAGTCGCACAAGTGTTTGCAGAACCCAAACATCCTACGACTCAGAAATTCTTACAAAATACCGTCCATGAAATCCCTGATCATTTTTACAAACAGCCTTCTCCAACTCATATGCTTGTGCGCCTTAGCTTCAAAGGGGAATCAGCTGGAAAACCAGTGATCTCTCAAATGATTCGAGAATTTAATGTGGATGCTAACATTCTTCTTGGCTGGATTGATAACTTACAAACCAATATTGTTGGAACTCTTGTCATCGAAATCCAAGGAAAAGAAGAAAACTTACAAAAAGCCCTAACTTATCTTCACTCAAATAAAATCCACTGTGAGGTCATACAAAAGTGACACCTAACAACTGGGATCTTACCCTTCAGCTCATTCCTCTGCAAACATGGAATACTCTATACATGGTGTTTGCATCTACTTTCTTTGCTGTGATCATTGGTCTACCACTTGGAGTTGTTTTAACTCTAACGAGCAAAGGACATGTTAAAGAACATATCTACTTCTATAAAATTCTAGAAGCCGTTGTTAATATTGGCAGATCTTTTCCTTTTGCAATTCTCATGGTTGCTCTAATCCCTCTAACGCGATTCATTGTAGGAACAAGTCTTGGAACGACAGCTTCAATTATTCCTTTAACACTTGCAGCAGCACCTTTTGTTGCGCGTCTTGTCGAATCAAGTTTAAAAGAAATAGACAAACAAATTCTAGAAGCTGCCCTCGTAATGGGATCAAATGCTTGGCAAATTGTTCGAAAAGTCTTGCTTCCGGAGGCGCTGCCCTCATTGGTTTCAGCAATTACTTTAACAATGGTCAATCTTATCGGCTACAGCGCTATGGCAGGCCTTGTTGGGGGAGGTGGACTTGGTCAAGTTGCTATTCAATATGGATATCAAAGGTTCAACGGCTTCATTATGGGGATCACCGTTATTCTCCTGATCGTTCTTGTCCAAGCTGTACAGTGGGCCGGCACTACCATCTCCCACTCGATCCTCCACAAACGCAGTATTTAACCCCGAATTGTGACCTATTTTCCCTATAGCGCTACACATGTGGAATGAGTTTTGATTTTTTTATTGAAGTTAATG
>DAHVFY010000001.1 GCA_027316765.1 Parachlamydiales bacterium
ATTAACTTCAATAAAAAAATCAAAACTCATTCCACATGTGTAGCGCTATAGGGAAAATAGGTCACAATTCGGGGTTTTAGCAGATCGCTTAAAGAGAAGAAAATGTAGGGTTCATCACAAGCGGGTTCTCCATTTTTTCCTGCATGAGCGACCCATAGTTCGAGTTCTTCAGGAAGAAAGATCGCGTTATGTAAGTTGCTGTCCTTGGAAACAGGTCGTTTGATGATCTCTTGTAAAATAACTTCATCAATAGCGCCATAGTGCTGTAGAGTGCGCTCTTTTAGTGCGGGATACCGCTCAACTCCTGTGAGCGCGAGGCAGTGTTTGGGTTGATCAAAGGATTGCCCCTCTGGGTAGTCAATCGAGTGGACGGTATAAGGAGTTCCCGGTTCGATGAATTGAATTTTGTCCTTTGTAGCATAAGTGCCAAATGTGTTTTTTGTTTTGCCATCGGATACGACGTAGTAATACTCACAAGTCCTTTTAGTTTCGGTGAGAATTTTCTTTGCAGTTTCTAACGAATGCGCATTTTCCAAGAGCTCTCTTATGAGAAATGACATCGGCATCCCTTCCCAAGAGCCGTATCCTTTTCCACCGATTTCTCCTACTGCAATTTGTTGTAGGTTCATGCCTGTAATAGAGCCTATAAATCCGGCGTAACTAACGTTGACAAAGGGGATTTTTGCATTGGGTTCTGCAACGATTAATACGGCAGTTTCCTGAAGATTTTTACCGATTGCATAATCAAGCACACGAACGTGATAGAGTTTTTCGTTTTTTGTCGCATCGTTGAAAGCAACAAGTCCGGAGCAGTGAAACATTTCAGGAAAGAGATTGAGGGTAAGGAGCTTTCCAAAAGGAGCGCCGGATCCGGCTGCTACACCGCGAATCTCTTCAATAAAGTGGTTGGGAGTATGTGAGAGCATTGTCATGAAATGATTTTGAAAACCCTTTGCCCTTTCTTCGAAGCCCTCTCTTTTTTGGTCGATGAAATTTGCAATGTTTTCTTCAATTTCTTTTTTGAGCAGCTTGCCATGAGCATAACCCATCTCGTAGTAGGAGCCTTTTAAATGAAGGACGCGTTGCCCTTGAATATTCTCTAAATAGCTTTCCCCTTCTCTATCGATAATTTGAGCAGATAATGGTAATATAGTCATAAATAACCCAAAAAAGTTCCTCATAATTCTACCTCTTGACTAAATAAAATACATGGTGATAGTTTTTTTGTCATGAAGAGAATATTGATTATTTTTTTCCCTATCCTTGCGTTCGCAGGAACGCCTGATTTCGAGCTTTTGCAAGGTAATAAGGGAGCTACATGGAAGACGCTTAAAAAAGAAGATTTAGAAGAGTTGCGTTTTTATAAAGAAGTTTTCGAAAGAAATTTATCAAGCACACCTGTGTCTTCACGCATTCCTGAAGTGATCCATTTCATTTGGCTTGGGCCACGCCCTTTTCCCGATGCGTCAATTAAGAACGTAGAGTCGTGGAAGAAGCACCACTCTGATTGGGTTTTTAAGTTTTGGACAGACGATGAGAACAGAGTTTGTCCGGTTGCCGGTATGGAAAAACACCTTATTCAAGAACTTGACCTTTCTTATCTTGGACCGTTTTTGAGTCGCACAGAAAATTTGGGAGAAAAGTCAGATATGCTCCGCTACGAAATTTTGTTGCGTGAAGGAGGTGTGTATGTTGACCATGATGTTTTTTGTTATCGCTCATTTTCTGTTTTAAATCCCTTATATGACTTTTATGCAGGGTTAGATAGGTCTCACCCTGCCGAGGGTCAAAGAACGCAAATTTTCGCCGGTAATTGCTTAATCGGCGCAATTGCATCTCATCCGCTTATTCGATCGATTTTGGAAAAGATTGCCGATCGTTGGGAAACTGTTGAAAAAGAATTTCCAACAAATGAAGTTTCACGTGTTATGTACCGTACATTCTTGGCATTTACAGAAGCTGTAAGAGAAAATATCAACGATCTTTCCTATAAGAATATTTTGTTTCCGGCTTTCTATTTTTTTCCTGATTTTGTTTATTCAAAAAAAATACGCAAGAAATTACATCTTGAAGATGTTTCTTTTGCCTCTCATAGTTTTAGTGGACTTTGGACAGAGCGTCCTCCAACAGAAATTACAGCGCTTAAAAAGAAGCATCGAGAGCAGATGAAAAAATTGCAGAAACGACTTAACATCGTTACGTATTTCACGACGGCTTCTTTCCTTCTAATCAGTCTTCTTTTCGTTATGCATTTTAAGCGTCGTCGAAGCTAAAGTCAGTTCATGTAAAACTGTTTTACCATAACGGCGTGATTTGAGGAGCGTGAGACGAGTTGGCGGGAGTGTTGAAGGAAAAGGGGCTTCGAGAAAGAGAAAACCACCCGGAGCGAGAAGGTTATGCTCTTCGATGATGGTAAGAAGTTTTGGTAGGACATCATCTTTGTAGGGAGGATCTGCAACGATGAGAGTGAAAGAGGTTCTAAATCGAGAAAGGTGTTTGAAGACGTCTCCTGCGATCAGAGTTGAGCGTTTTTCAAGCTGGAAGGTACGGAGATTTTCTTGCAGGCAGCGAAGAGCTATTTTGTCTTTTTCGATGAATGTGGCATGGCGTGCGCCGCGGCTTAACGCTTCGATGCCGATTGCACCACTTCCAGAAAATAGGTCGAGCACGTTAGCATCTTCGATGATAGGCTGTATGATATCGAAAAGGGCTTTGCGCACAAGAGAGGTGGTGGGTCTTGTGACGTCCCCTTTCGGGGCTTTAAGGGATCTACTCTGAAGCTCCCCTCCGAGAATTTTCATGAATTTATCCTGATTTTTTTCTTGTGCTTTCTAATGATTGTTCGAATTTAACGCGATTTTTTTGAATATTCCATTTTTTCATGACAAAAGCACTGTCTTTTTTTGCTTCGCTCAAATGGATTTTCTTTTTGATGCGTATATTTTCAGACCCCTGAATTCCTTGAATCATAAGAGTGAAGTCATCTAATTTTTCAGCAGTTCCTATAATTTCAAACGGCTGTCCGCTATGAAAAACAGAATAAGGAGGTGCGTGTAATTCTATTTTAGAACCAGCTGAATGTTCGTTGATTGTAATTGTTAAATCCTTAGCAAGTGGTTCTCGAAGTCTATAGATGAGTCCTGCAAGCCTTCTTGGGAACGCAGCGTAGGTGTCGGAGTAAAGAAGACTACCGCCTGTACAACTGCTAAGCGTTTCTAGAAGTTTCAGATTGTTGCCCTGACTTACAGCCGCTGTATAGAGCGTGAGTTTTTTTCTGGTGGATTCAAGAAGTCGTTTTACAGATTCTGTTTGTTTGTTTTTTTTTGCATCTGTTGTGCCATCTGTAAGAAGGATGACTGTATTGACTTCGTCTTCGGGCAGATTAGATGGTAGAATTTTGGGAAGGAGTTCATAGAGATCTGCAGCTGCAAATAGACCACCGTTTTGTTCTTTGTTTAAGAAGATTTCAGCGTTTTCTAAAGCTTCTTTTGAGTAGTGTACAGGTGTTTTGCTAAACGATCTAGCTTTTCTGTCAAAGACGACGATGTTGAAAGTATCTTCTTCTTGTAGCATGGAAAGCGCGCGCAAAGTGGCCTTTTTAAAAGATGTAAAATGATGTTTAGGGATTGAATTTGTGCGG
The DNA here is from genome assembly GCA_027316765.1 of Parachlamydiales bacterium. GTDB lineage: Bacteria > Chlamydiota > Chlamydiia > Chlamydiales > Rhabdochlamydiaceae > DAHVFY01. Next base: position 3,641 of record DAHVFY010000001.1, read on the forward strand.
TCGATCAAAAAAGTGTAATTTTGTTGTATGGGTTCTATTGTAGCATTTTTCGCAGGCTTTAAGCTAATCGCAAAGATATATCCTTTTCCGGAAGGAGCTTTTGCAAAACGGATGTCAGAGGTAAGATTTTCCTCGGTAATTTCGATTGTTTTTGCTTCAGGTATTTTATAATTTTCTATGGAGGAAATGTTAGTTGGAAGAGTTTTTGCTCCAAATGAAGGGAATATTTGCTCTTCGATTAGCGGGAGAGAACGTTCAGATGTGTTTGAGAATTCTAGTTTGTTTTGTTTAAGAATTGTAGTGCTATCAATTTTGATTTGGGGAATGGGGATGGGTTCTTTTTTTGTGAAAATGATCACTTGTTGAGGATAAGCCGTAGTGACGGGTGCATTTGGTACTTCGTCAGATTCAATTTCTAAATCAAGTGGGGTTGTCGCGAGTCTTTCAGAAAGATCGTAATCGATAGAGGGCATCGGAAGAGGATAACTTTCAGGAAGAGCAAGGTTAAGATTTTCTTCGTTTGTGAAAAAAGAGAAGGTGGAAACCAAGGGGGAAATTGGAAAGGTTTTCTTTTCTAGAGCACTTAGTTCGATAAGTTCGGGAGAAGAAAGAGGGATTGCAGGCTCAGTTTTAGGTAGTCCTTCTAGCTCCGCTGTAAGCGTTGACATATCGAAGGGTTGTACAAAAAGTGTCGAAAGATCGGGAAAAGGTTCGAAAACATCTTCTAAGAGGTTGTTTTTATCCTCTTTTGGAATCATTTTTAAAATTGGCAATGATTGGGCAAGCATTTTGTGCCAGTTTTTTGGAAGAGAGGGAGGGAATTTATAAAAATAGAAAAAAGTAGCGACATGAATTCCAATTGTTGCAATTAAGCATGTGGCAAGGATTTTTTTTTGAGGTGATGGAGTTGTTTCAACGTGCATCATAGAAAGCCTCCATGCTTATGTTTATCCTTCTCTGCAAAGAGGGGTCAAGTGGTTTTTCTTGAAGCTTTTGATAGAGTTTCTTGGATCGCGCTATCTTGCCCTCTAGCCGTAAAACTTCGGCATCGATGTAGTCTAGGTAATCTTCAAGGAGTGTTGCTTTGTCGGGAAGAACGGAGCGTTGTGAATGATATTCTTTGGAATAGATATCTCCTTTTGTAGAAAAATCCTCTTTAACGCGTTTAAGAAGGAAAATTGTGCGTTCTGTTTGTTTTTCTTCCGGTGAAAGTGTTTTCATGATGGTAACATACTCCAGAGCCGCTTCTAAGTGTAGAGGTTCAGAGTGCAACTTTTTTTTGAGTTGCAGATCTTTGAGGGCGCTTAAAATAGGGGTTATCTCGGGACTATTTTCTTTTAAATCAACTGTAGGAAGTAGATGGTACTGTAATTTGGCGCGTTCTAGAGTGGCAGCTTTTGAAAAATAGGAAGGCATATGCGTTGATGTATTAATGAGAAGTTCGTAAGCGGCAATCGCTTTTTGATATTCGCCACATTCTTTGTATGCGGAAGCGAGTTCAAAAAGAGTTTGCCTTTGCATTTTCCATGGAAGAGCATTTTCTTCTTTTTGTTTTTGAGAGAGGAGCTCTAAGATTGCGATGCGCTCTGGTAGTTTTTTCTCTAAAAGAAGTAATTCGGCGTATTTTAAAAGTTCTTTTTCATTTGCCGGCAAGGGGCCTTGTAAAGCAATTTTTTCGTGAAGATAAAGGGCTTTTTCTAAGGCCGCAGGATCTTGCTTTTTATTGAAATAATAACTGGCAAGCCATTTGAGGTTTTCTTCTTGAATGGGGGCATGGCTTGTTGCAATGGACTGATAAAGGTGTTTGGCTGCTAGATCGTGCTCACTTGGCGTTTGAACATAGATATTGTAAAGCTTGAGATGAAGCTGTTCACTATCTTGAAGGTAAGGATCAAGGGCAAGCGCTTGTTCTGCATGAATTTTGAAAAAGTTTGTATCTTCTTCATATAAAGAAGCAGCGATTAGGTGACCTTCTGCAGAGTGGGGATACCTATCCAGAAAGCTGACAAGCTGTTCTCCAAGCTCTTTTTTGTTTTCTTGTTCGAATAGAAGTTTAATGAAAAGTAAATGATAGGTTTTTTGTTCTTCATCTGAAAAAATATTGGATTGAGAAAGAGCTTTCCCGAGCAATAGAGAGAAGTGTTCCCGGTTGCCTTCTTTTAAGGAGGCATTTAAGAGATAGCGCCATGCTTCATTTTTGAAAATGGTATCTGGGTATTCTTTAAGGAGGTTTTCGAAATTAATGCGACAATGTTCCCAAAGGCTATTGCGAGAAAGAAGAATTCCGTAGTTGTACAAGAGGTTTTCTCTATCTGGATAATTGGGAAAGTTCTTTAGCACATATTCCATATTGCTTTGAGCGTGTAAAACGTCTCCCTGATCTACGCTGATTTGTGCACTGATAAGATGAGCCTTTGCTGTATCGACGTCTGATGGAAATTGTTGCGATAGTAACTCTGTTGCTTTTTTTAAAAGTTTTATATCGCCTAATTTTTCTGCACATCCTGCTAAAAGTAGATACGCGGATTTTCCTTCACAGTTTTCTAAAGATGTTACAGCTTTGTTGATTTCGCCTGTTTCGAAATAACTTTTGCTTAAGTAGTAATGTAGGCCTGCAGATTTGTCATGAGGTATGTTTGGCTGCATAGTTTGATAAGCATCTATGAATGCTGCAAACTCATCGAGCTCAAAAAGTAATTTTAGATGGTTGTAAGCAGCGCTTTTCATATTTTTTCCCGCGAGTTCATAAACATTTTTAAATGTTTTTGCAGCGGCGCATTTGTCGAATGTAGATTGAAGGTAAGCCGCTTGAAAGAGAAGATTTTCTTTTTCTTCAGGTTTTCTTTCAGCAAGTTCAAGATAAAGTGCTGTAGCTTTTGGTCCTTCTCCAAGCGTTTTGTAGATTTCAGCTAAAGGCAAAAGAGATTCGTAGGCATATTCTGATCTGGCTAATAGGTTGTAATGGGAGGCAGCTTGAATGTAGAGTGTTTTTTGTGTTTCTGGATCAGGTGCTTGTCGGCCGAGTCTAAAGCATGCTTCCCCTACAAGGTAGTTAACTTTAGGATTAGAACTTTTTTTGTTCGATTTTTTCAGAATAGAACGATAGTCTTCCATCTCGAGAAGAGCTTGTAAGTAATTGGGCTCAATTTTATTACGAAGTTCTGTTCCTGCAATTTGATCATATGCTTGCAGAGCTTTTTGATAGTTTTTTTCTTGAATAAATAGATCTCCTAGCATGGCGTGGAGATTATCACAATAATCGGATTCGGGATGTTCAGCAAGAAACTGAAGAATTTGTGTTTTAGCTTGGTCAAACGCTTCATCTTTCCAAAATTCTGAAATCCGCTTCAGTTTCAGATTTTCACTTCCAAACAACGGCTGAATAGCTACAAGGCTCAAAAGAAGAGGTAACTGGAATTTTTTCATGATCACACACCAAAATCTAAGGTTATATTGAAACTACTTGAAGAATTAGTTTTTGACAAGGAGGCTCCTACAAGTCAGGGAAATATTTAAAAAACTTGCACAATTGATATTAAGAACGCTACATTCAGTAGGTATGAAAAAATTTTATTTTTACAAACCTTAAGACATTTACTGAAGGGGGTCTTATGAAAAAGTTGATTGCGCAAGTGGGAATTTATAGTTTTGTTGCAAGCTCTCATCTTTTTTCTAATCCTACTGGAGCGGTTGTTGCCAGTGGCGATGTTAGTATAGATTATTCTGATACGCATCATTTGTATGTTGATAGCCGTTCTGATCGCGCTATTGTTGCTTGGGATAGTTTTTCTATAGATCATTCTGAAAGTACGTATTTTCATTTGCCGGATTCTTCTTCTGCAATACTTAATAAAGTAAGCTCTTCCCTTCCAAGCACTCTTGCGGGGCTTCTTGAATCCAATGGCCATGTCTATCTTCTTAATCCAAATGGTATTCTGATCACAAAAGAGGGTGTCATTAATACAGCGTCTTTTTTAGCTTCTACGCTTGATGTTAATCACGAGCTTTTTCTTAAAGGGGAAGATCTTCTTTTTGCGGGAACTTCTCAAAAATCTGTAATTAATCAGGGGAAAATTACAGCGTGGAATGGGGATGTTCTTCTTCTTGGACTGATTGTCCGTAATGAAAATGAAATTAATGCTCCAAATGGAGTTGCAGCTTTAGGCTCCGGCGCAGAGATTCTGCTAACACCGCATGCAGAGCACAGAATTGCAATTCAGATGCCAGTTTCTGATCTTGTAAATGGAGATGTTGGAGTCGCACAAGAAGGGATCATTACTGCATTACAAACAGAACTTAAAGCATCTGGAAATGCCTACGCTTTTGCAATTCAAAATAGCGGTCAAATTCATGCGACATCTTTTGAAAAAACAGCAGGCAGAGTGTACCTCGTTGCAGATAAGGGGTTGGTAAGTCATACAGGGACAATTACAGCAATGAGTGGAGATGTTCAGATTTTAGGTGAAACAGTGGCACTAACAGATGGCGCTATTGTGGATGTCTCAGGTGAATTTGGTGGTGGATCTCTTCTTATTGGCGGCGATTATAGAGGAGCTAATCCGAATATTAATAATGCGATGTATACCTTCATTGAAGAGGGCGTTTCTCTTTTTGCAGATGCTCTAAGGTCGGGCAATGGAGGTAAATTGATTGTTTGGGGTGTGAAGAGCAACGAATTTTTCGGTTTTGCATCGGCACAAGGGGGTAAATATTCCGGCAGTGGCGGTTTTGTTGAAATTTCAGGCATGCATCATTTGGAGTATAGAGGCTGTACAAACACTCTTGCAGCAAATGGTTCTGTAGGAATGTTGCTTTTGGATCCAACAGATATCGCTATTGTAACGGGAGGCTCGGGCCTAAATTTTGGCGAACCGAATTGTTTCAGCAATACCTATTGTGGTGGTGGTACAGCCATGGCAGCTTTGAGTATTGATCCTGCTGCAATTGTTGCAGCTCTTGGAACGTCATCTATTACAATTGATGCATCGGCAGGTTCTGGATCAGGAAGTGGGTCGATCACAATTGCAAATGGTTTTACGACACCTGCAAATGGAAATACGCTTACTTTGATAGCTCTTGGAAATGTTAGTATTAACGACAATGTTACTTATGCAGGTACAGGAGCATTAGAGATCTATGCCGGTTCTTTTAACACGGGTACTGAGGTTGTTACATCGAGCTTGGGCTCTATCACTCTTGCCTTGTCAACGTCTCTTACAACGTCTTCGTCCGGTAATCTATATTTACAGGCGTATTCCCCCAATTCAGATTGTATTGTCCTTAATGGAACTGTAAATACAACCGGCGGTGGAATTGTTTATATGAATGCACTTGGCGAAGGAAATATTCAGCTCGAAAATGGCAGTTTATTAGCATCAAGTGGTAGTGGCGGATTTAACTTATCTGCAACAGGTCTTGTTAATTTTAATGGTAATATCAATATTGAAGGCGCTTCCTCGTTTTTTATTGATTCCCCTTCTGTGGGTTTTGTGGGAGCAAATACTGTAACATTTAATACTTCTGGATCTGTTGTGATTCAACCAGCTGTTGGGGGCGGCTCAACAGCTTTTGGTGATGGAGTAAATTCTTACGTTATTAACAATGAGGGAACAGGGACGTTTACAGTTGGCGGTGAGACCATTACTGTTAAAGATGGATGTACACTCAACTGGTTGTCTGGAACATCGACATTACAGGTGTCGGCAGAATTTATTACTCAGCAGTCGAGTATTATGGTTTTTGATGTAGGTGCGGGAGGCTTAAGCATGACTTCGGGATGCGATCTTGCAGGCGTGCTTAACTATCACACTTCAAGTCCATTTTCTGCGACTTCTTCTGAAGCTGCATTGATTATAGATACAACAGCTCAATTGACGTTTGATGGTGGTGGAACAGTTGTTTTTTCTGGAACAAATAGTGATGGAATTGAATTTAATGAAGACAGCACGATTGGAAGTTTTGTGACTATTTCGGGAGGAACGGCGCTTTCTATAACAGAAACTACGGGCTCTATCAGCATGGGGACAAACGGATACTTGAGCTGTTTTTCAAGCTCTGATCTCACAGTTCAGACGACGTCCGGTACTATTTTTTTTGATGGAACATCACAAATTGTTTTCCAACCTTCGGGATCTGGTTATTTTCTGAGTATTACAAGTACAGATGGCGATATCGATATTGGCAGTATTAGTTATGGTGCCGACACAGGAACATGTGTAATAACGTCGACAACGGGAAATGTGGGTCAGAATTCAGGTAGTGTCCTAGATTGGTCAAATAGCGCGGCCGGTGGACTTGAGTTCACAGGTGGAGCTGGCGTTGCAATCGAGGGGGAAATCATTTATTCAACATCAAATCCTCTATCGATGACAGTTACGGTTGATGGAACGATTTTGCAAACAAATACAAGTTTAGTCGTGCTGAATCCTGGAGCTGGCAGTCTTGTCTTGAATGGGGTCAATGTTTCTGGTTCAAATGCGATCGATCTTGGAGGTGTTATTGACTATTTTACATTGAACGACTTTGATTGCAATGTTAGCTCAGGGGATGTTTCTTTTGCTTCAACAGCTCAAATTACTATGGCCGGAGTTTCAGGTAATCTCAATATTGGAACGTCAGGCGCTCCTCTTCCGGGAGATTTCTCTTCTAGCGGTGTGATTGCTTATAATTCAGTTGTTTCAGGAAAAAGTCTTTCAGTGACTGCTGTGGGCCAAGTGAATCCCGGGAATATTACCATGACAGGCGGTGGAATCGCCGTGGTTACATCGACTACGAGCGCTATTATTTCTGATGCTTCAGCCGTCATTGATATAGGATCAGGTAATTTGACCATGAGTGCGCTTCTTGGAGATATTACAATGAATGGAACGGCAACTTTAGGTAATGGTTTTTTTGCTCTGAACGCAAATCAGAATATGGATATCAATACTGCAATTGTGGTTACAGGTAATTTAGAATTGATAGCTACAACTAGTTTAGGGGATATTAATTTTAATAATACGATGACGTTTTTAACTGGTGCGACGGGAAGTTTAACGGCAACTGCTAATGAAAATTTTTATATTAATGATGTCATTGCGTTTAATTCTTCTGGAAATTGTACACTGACGTCGACAGAGGGTTCTATGATGATTTTCTCTCCCCTTAGCTTTGATACGGCGGGAGAGCTCTTTATTTATTCGGGAGGGTATTTGCTATGTGCTAACACGATTGCTAATACAGGAATTGGATCGCTGTTCTTTGGTGCAGCGGATGCGATGCGTCTTGAACCTGTATTTGTAGGTGCTGTAGGGCAGATTAGTTCCGGTGGTGGCGATATTACTATTGGAGGGATAGCAGGGACCACGGAAACATTGATCGTTCAAGGCGGTGCGAGCCCTGCTTTTATTCAGTCTAATGGTGGAGATATTGTGATGACATCAACCGGCGATATGATGTTATTTGATAATGCCAACGTCGATAGCGGATCTGGAAGTTATAATCTCAATATTGGGGGATCTTTACATGTTTTGGCAGCTGCCAACGCAAACATTACGGGGGCAGGTGGCGTTGTTGAGGTTGGGAATAATCTTTTTATTATTGCAGATTCTAGTGGCTTAGCAGAAATTGCGGCGGTTGGGAGCTTATCGATTACAGCAGAAAATGTTTATTTGACCGGGTACTCTGTTTTTCCTCTAGAAAATGTTGCTGAGATTTCATCAATCAATGGCCCGCTTACAGTGACCGCTGCTTATGATTTATCTCTTCAAAATGCACGAATTGCAGTAACAACAGGTGTTGGTGCACTTAGCGTGAATGCTACTTTGGGTAATGTAATTTTGGATAACGCAGCTTCCGTGCAGCATAGCGGAACCGGAATTTTGTCTTGTGCAGCGGGGCGAGATGTTGTGATTAATGGCGGGCAAAGCGGCGCTTCTTTTTTTAGAGCAAATGGTGCGGGTGTCAATTTATCGTCTGCAGGTGCACTTATTATCCAGTCTCTTTCTAGCAACAACGGATATATTCAGGCTGCGGGAGCTAGTTCAATTAGTGCAAACAAAATTGTGATGGCTGGATTTTCATCGACAATTCCTGCATTTATTCAAAATTCCACAGGTAATTTAACTGTAAGTGGAGGCTCAATTTCAATGTTTGATTGCGCGCAGATTAAATTAACGGGAGGCAGTGGCACTCTTGCCGTGAATACAACAGCTGGAGATTTGAGAATTGCAAATAATTCTTTGATACAAAATTCGGGAACGGGTGCTACAACGAGCAGTGTCAATAATGATCTTTATATAAATGGAGGGATCGGGGGGGCTTCTTCATTTCTTGGCGGCAATGGAGGTTTGAGCATTACAGTTACAGACGATATTCAAATGAATGGATTTTCGTCTTCTTTTGATGCTGTTGTTTCAACAATTCAAGGAGGATTGACAATTTCCTCCGGAGGGACAACGGCTCTTAATCTTCATACGAACATCACCATTTCTGGTACTGGATCTGCAGGAACTTTACAACTGACTGCAGGTAATAATTTACTTGTAGGTAGTGATGCTTTAATTCGCAATTTTGGAACTCAAGCAACGACAATTCAAGTCACAGGCGTTGTGGATGTTTTAGCAGGTTCTGGAAATGCTACGATTCGTGGTGGTCTTGGAACAATGACTTTAACAGCTACAGACGATATCAATGTTTTATCTTTTCTTACCGGTGTCGCATCCATTCAAAATTTGGGCAATCTCTCTATTTCTACACCACAGAATATTGCGATTATTGGCTCCCCTAACGGTATTCAGGATGCTTTTATTCAAACAGGATCTACAATTGCAAATCCAACATTATTGGTTTCTGCCGGTAATGTCGTCATTCAAGATGGCGGTAATATTGCCCTCACAGCGGGAAGTGGAACATTCTCTTTAACATGCACACAACTTTCTATTGAGAATAATGCATTTTTGCAACAACAAGGCTCCGGTGCGCTTGTAAGCACCATTGGAGGAACTTGTGTTTTAAGAGGAGGTCCTGCAGGTCCCGCAACAATTACGACTTTTTCTCCTCTTACAATGATGTTAGAGGGTGATTTAAAAATTGAAGCGGATGCAAACAGCTTGGCTTCGATTTCTTCGCAAGGGAGTACATCAATTTCTGCAGATAGAATTTATATGATTGGATTTTCAGAGGCATTTAATGCAGGGATTATCAATGCGAGCGGAAATTTGTCTGTGTCTGCTACGGAAGTGAATTTAATCGATTTTGGTCAAATTCAGCTCACAGGCGGTACTGGGACGATGAGTGTGAATGCAACGTCTGGTGATCTCAGAATTACAAATGGTTCTTTTATCCAAAATCAGGGAACAGGTCAGTTAAGCAGTAGCGTTGGCAATACATTTTATATTGAGGGCGGTTTTGAAAATTCTGCTTCTTATATAAGTGGTAGCGGAGGAATTAATGTGAGTGCAAATGCATTGATGATGTCAGGGTCTTCTTCAGGAAATAATGCTCTGATTTCTGCAGCAAACGGCAGCGTGACTCTTCTTACTACAATGACAATGAATCTTAACCTATTTGCAACAATTTCTGTCACGGGTACGGCAAGTAGTGGACAGCTTAATTTAACAGTGGGCTCTGATCTTTTGGTGGCGAATGGATCTGCCATTGTGAATGCAGGCACAGGAGCCACAACTCTTGGGGTTACAGGTGCTGCGACTTTTATTGGAGGGGTTGCAAATGCGTTTTTACAAGGCAATACCGGAGCGCTTTCTCTTTCTGTTGGAGATAATCTTCATATTATTTCTGATGTTTTAGGAATGGCAAGTGTTGTGAATACTGGAAATATGTCCATCATAGTGGGCTCTGATGTTCATGTGATCGGTTCCCCGGAAGCGAATCTTAGTTCTGTGATTAAGAGTCTTGCAGGTAGCTTATCCATTACGGCGGGCAATAATATTATTGTAGAGAATGAAGGCTTGATTGCCATTGCAACAGGCTCAGGAGGATTGTCGCTTACAACAACAAGCGGTGATCTATTTGTCGAGAATAATGCATCTATTCAACAGCAAGGCTCCGGTGGTGTAACTGTGAATATAGGAGCCAGCGCGCTTATTAAGAGCGGCGCTTCAGGCAATGGGTTTATTTCAGGAAACTCGACTCTCAATTTTTCTGCGAATGGAGATCTCCTGATCGAAGATGTTCAGGGATTTCAAGCTTACATTGCCTCAAATGGCGTGACGTCCATTTCTGCAAATCGACTTGTGATGTTAGGGTTTGATGCAATGCATCAAGGATATATTCAAAATGCCTCTGGTAACTTAACTGTGGCAGCTACAAGTATTCGAATGTTTGATTTTGCTAAAATTGGAATTTCTTCTAGCTCCGGAACTCTTGCTGTGCATGCAACATCAGGAGAATTGCGTCTTGCAAATGGGTCCTTTATACAAAATTTAGGAACAGGATCTTCAACGGTCTCTGCTAATAAGACTCTTTATGTGGAAGGTGGATTTTCGGGAGCCAGCTCCATTCAAGGAGGAAGTGGCGGTTTGAATGTGACTGCGGAGTCGATTTTGATGAGCGGATATTCTGCCACCAATAATGCCGTTATTTCGGCTGCAAATGGAGCATTAAATGTTACAACGACAGGATCTGCTCCTTTGGGAATGCTTAACATGACGCCCAATTCTAAAGTAATCCTCAATGCGGGTTCTGGAAATGTAACAGTTGTAGTTGGAGGTAATTTTTACAAATCTGGCGGTCCGACGATTTCAACAAGTGGAACGGGAGTTGTGCATACTACCGTAACGGGAACCTCCTGCAGTTGTCCATAAATTTGTAAAAAATATTATTGATTGCTTGACTTTCGGTTGTTATGTAGTTATTAAGAAGAAAAGGTAATTTATTTTTTGAGGATATCTATGCGTATACGACCTCTTATTTATGGGTGGATGACCTGTGCTCACCTGCTTGCTTGGGGTAATCCACAGAGTCCCACTGTGGTGTCGGGCGAAGCTGCATTTAGCTCAGGATCAAATGCTTTGGAGGTGATAGCATCTGATCGTGCGATCATTGAATGGAAAGCATTTTCGATAGGGCGAGAAGAGCAGACGAAGTTTATATTGCCAAGTAGTGATGCCGCGGTTCTTAATCGAGTCACCTCTCATTTGCCAAGCTCTCTCGAAGGTCTTCTGGACTCCAATGGAAAGGTTTATCTCATCAATCCAAATGGGGTTTTAGTCAGTGAAAGTGGTGTGATTAATACGTCGGAATTTTTTGCTTCTACGCTAGACATTAATAATGTGGATTTCCTAAGGGGACTTGATTTACTGTTCGCCGGTGATTCACAAGAAGGGATCATAAATAGAGGAATGATCACAGCTTGGAATGGAGATGTCGTTCTTATTGGTTACAAAGTGAATAACCAAGGTGAGATTCATGCTCCTTTGGGCACAGCGGCTCTTGCAGCAGGTAGTGAAGTGCTCGTTACGCCAAATGCCGATCAAAGAATCACCATTCATATCCCCGTGATAGATAGCACGCGCGCGTCTCAAGATGTGGGTCTTACTCAAGAGGGCGTGATTACAGCGCTTCAAGCAGAGCTTAAAGCAGATGGTAATCCTTATGCACTTGCAATCCAAAACAGTGGTTGGGTAAATGCTGTTACAGTTGAGAAGTCCGGGGGGAGAATTTTTCTCGTAGCACAAGATGGTGTTACAAGTCATACCGGTTCTTTGACAGCTGTTGGTATCGATCATGCCGGTGGTGAGATACAAGTTCTTGGCAAGACGGTTTCTTTGACAGATGGCGCATCTATCAATGCTTCAGGTCATACAGGTGGCGGAAGTATTCTTGTTGGGGGCGGTTATCAAGGACAAGATCGTTCTGTTTTTAATGCAGAGCAGATATTTATTGACGATAGTGTTGTGATGCGAGCCGATGCCATACATTCGGGCGATGGCGGCCGGGTCATCGTTTGGTCAGATTTCAGTACGAATTTTTTTGGTAACATTTTAGTTTGCGGCGGACAAAATAGTGGTCATGGTGGATTTGTTGAAGTTTCAGGGATGCAGCATCTTGGCTATTTTGGTTTTGCCGATAGGCGTGCGCCTTTTGGAGAAGCGGGCACCCTGCTTCTTGATCCAAGTGATATTACAATCAGTGGTGCAGCAGATTCGAATATGTCTTTCGTTGCACCTAATTATACGGCGACTGCATCAGAGGGTAACATTAATGTTAGTACGCTTCTTACGAACTTAAGCGCAGGTGACGTGATTATCTCCTCCGCGTCCGCTTTTACTGGAGTTGGAAATATTACGTTTTTAGATGATGTGGATTGGATGACGGGCGCTAATACTTTAACTCTCAACGCGTATCAGGATATTCTCATTGGTTCTGAGGTAACGTTAACAAATTCTGTTGGAAATTTTGTGTTTAATGCGGGCACGGGAGGAAGTGGTAGTCTTATTACGGAACCTACAAGTGTGATTGCTCTATCGGGAGCTGCGACGCTTACAATGACTGCAACGAATACGACAAATCCAGCAATTAAATTGCAAGGAGACATTACCTGTACATCAAATGGATTTATTACATTGGATACATCTGCAGTATCAGGATCAATCCTTATTGGGGGCCATGGAATTATTCTTGATGGAGCAGCGCCGGTTTCAGTTACGTCAGCCACAGGTTATGACATTCAGATTCTAGGTGCTAGCGGCATTGATAATGTGAGGACAGCGCCTATTACGATTACTTCGGGAAGAAATTTCTACCTTCAGGGAGAAATCACTGCATTTGATACGATTTCTATTACTGCAGATGAGGTTTCTGTCTTAGGGAACTCGACAGGTTTTACAGGAATGCAAACCCAAGCAGGTGATTTGAATATTACTTGTAACTCCCTTGTTTTAGATACAAATAGTTCGGCTATTGTACTTACAGGAACGGGAAGTCTTAATGTTACTGTGAATGCACCCGGAAATTGTTTAATTAATAATGGCTCGGTCATGAGTGGTGCCGGAGCGCCTGGTGTGGGAAATGCAGCAAATATTGCGATCACAGGAGATCTTACAATTCAGGGAGGCGAAATTGGCCTGAGTCAGATTACTGTGACTGGAGGAGCTCTTTCGCTTTCTACTACGGGTGATCTATTTGTGCTGAATGATGCAACTATTGTAAATTCTACAGCAGCTGCTACATCAACAATTACTGTATCTGGTTCGGCATACTTGGCAGCTGGCGCTGGAGACGCATCGATTCAGGCAGACACGGGTGATTTATCTGTAACCGTTGCAGGGAATTTAAATCTTCTTTCGGATGATACCGGCGCTGCAACAATTACATCAACCGGTAATCTAACAGTTACCGCAACAGAAAATATTTATATTATTGGACAGCCGGGCGCTAATGCTTCTTTGATTTCTACATCTTCTGGAAATTTGACTGTGACAGCGACATCAGGAAATTTAGAGTTGACAAACGAAGGACAAATTTCCTTAACAGGTGGAACCGGTGTGTTAAGTTTTACAGCCGGCAATAACCTTACGATTAATAATGACTCCTCTATTGTAAATGCAAGTTCCATGAACGCTGTTGGTAGTGTTCAAAATAATGTTTTCATTATGGGTGGAATTAATGGTGATGGAAAGATTACAAGTGATCAAGGATTAACGCTCTCAACGATTGCTGCTACAGGTTCGATTAATTTAACGGCGGCATCAGGTGGTCAGGCATTTATTAGTGTTGGTGCTGCAAGCTCAATTAGCACAGCGATGACAGGCGCACTTAACATGACAGGTTTAGCATTTAGCACCAATGCTTACATTACTTCTAGCGCCGGGAATTTAACAGTTTCGGCAGCTACAATTGACATGAATAATTTCTCAAACATTCAAATTCCGTCTGGTTCCGGCATTCTTACCGTCAATGCGACAGCTGGTGATTTTAGATTAAGTAATGGATCTTACTTAAGTAATGGAGGGACCGGCGGGATTTCAAGTACAGTGACAACGGGGAATTTACATATTGAAGGAGGAGCTAGCTCCGCAGGTGGTTCTTATATTGATGCAGGTGCCGGGGTGTCTACGATTACAGCTAATGGAATTCAGATGATGGGTTATTCCTCTTCTTTACTTCCTTTCAATGGGGCTAGAATTACTTCGAGCGGTACTTTGACAGTTGAAGCTACCGCGACTGATTTTTCCATGGATTATTTCTCCACAGTTAAGCTGACAGGCAGCGGTCCTTTAGGCATCGAGGTTCCAACAGGAAATCTTCTTTTAAGTAATGGCTCTGAAATTATTAACAGTGGCCCTGCTACCACAACAGTAAATGTTCCCATTGGTTTTATTTCACTAATTGGAGGAGTAGGCAATATCCAAACCTCAATTCAAGGAGGAACTGGACCCCTGAATGTGACGTCCGGAAATAATATCCGCATGATTGCTAATATAAATGGTCCAGTAGAAATTACAACAGTGGATGCGCCTATTAATGTGAATTGTGGCGCTAGTTTGTTAATGGCTGGAGCGCCAGAGTCTTTAGAAGCAACCTCTATTCTTACAACTGCTACGATCACAATTATTGCTACAGATAATGTTATTTTAAGAGATCTTGCTGGTATTGGGATCTTGAGTGGAGGAACAGGAGATATTTCTATTACAACGATGTCCGGTGACTTAAGTGTAGAAAATGGTTCTACTATTTCGAATGGGGGATCCGGAACTATTACGGCAAATATCGGGATGACAAGTGCGGGTAATGTGTTGGTAAGAGCAGGATCTGGACCGTCTAACGGAAGTTCTCTAATTACGGCCCTTAATAATGGGCTTACGATGAATATTCCAAATGGTAACTTGAATATAGAAGCGGTTTCAGGGGTTGATGCTTTTATCTGGGCTGCTGGTACGACATCGATTACAACTGGAATGAATGGAAAGATTAGTATCATGGGCTTTTCGATGGCATTTCCTGCAGGAATAGGTTCAAGTGCAGGAGATTTAACCGTGACCGGTGGATCTTTGGATATGAAGGATTTTTCAACAATTATTTTGGCTGGAACCGGTGCGTTGACCGTCACAAGTTTAACGGATGACCTAAGAATTCAAAATAGCTCCTCAATTTTAAATTCCGGGTCAGGACTGACTACAGTAGATTCCGGCGTTTATCAAATGGTGATTCAATCGGGAGGCGATGGAGCGGCGGCAATTTCGGGTGGAACAGGTGGTGTTGCGGTAAGTGCAGGAGATCTTTTGATGACAGGATTTGGATCTGCACCGGCGGCAATTAGTGCCACCGGAGGTGCTGTGAATGTATCAACAACAAGTAATGCAACACTTGCATATCTTTCTAACATTTCCCTCACAGGAGGCTCCGGTACACTTAGTTTTAACATCATGGGAGACCTTGTTGTTAATAATGAATCAACGATTGAACAATTAGGAAGTGGGTTAGTAACTGGAGTAGTAGGCGGGAATGCTCTCATTAGAGGGGGTCCTAGCGGTAGCTCTACTCTTGCAGGTAATTCTACATTGACGTTTACAGTTGGAGGATCCCTTGATGTTCAGGCTGTAAATGGCGGTTCTGCGTCCATTTCTTCAAATGGTGCGATGAGTGCTGTAACGGTTGTAGATAAAATCCGTATAAACGGCTTTTCTATGATTGACATTGCAACAATTGTGAATGGCACAGAGGATTTGACTGTTTCTGGTTCATCGCTTGAAATCATGGATTTTGCGACTATTAGTGTAACAGACAGTGCACTTGGAGTTCTTACAGTAAGTGCAACGGATCAAGATATTCTTATTTATAATAGCTCTTCTATAGAAAACACTGGGATTTCTACAGCAGTTAATTCACAGGGATCCGTTTTCATTCTTGGCGGCCCGAATGGCGATGCTAAAATCATGCCGGGTATTGGATTATTTAATATGGCGATCTCTACAGGTGATCTTAATCTAGTTGCTGATGTTGATGGAAGAGCGCTTATTATAGGCAGTAGTGGTATTGATATTACAGTCCCCATGGGGAACGTATTGCTGAATGGATATGTAGGAGGGTCTGAAGCAGCAATTGTTACAGACACAATTGGAGCCAACATCTCTATCACTGCAGAAAGTAATATTGATGTTCAAAATAATGCATTTATTGGCTTCACCATGCCTACAAGCACCGGTAATCTCACCGTGACAACAGTTAACGGAGATTTGACAGTGACAAATGGTTCTTCCATTTCCAATCCGGGCGTTGGAGGATTTATTGATGTGGAAAGTACAGCTGGAAATATAATTGTTCGCTCAGGTCCTGCTGGGGCTGCAACGATTTCAGGAGATAATGCTCTTACACTTGTTGCAGGCGGAGCTTTTGAGATGGAGGCTCTTTCAGGCAATGATGTGTCTGTGTTTTCAGGAGATACATCAACATTTACAATCGGTGGCGCCTTCCTCATGACCGGATTTTCGCCAACCGTACAGGCTTTAATTTCTAGTACAGGCGGAGATACAACGTTCACAGTTGGAGGCGTAACTACGCTTTATCCAAGCTCATCGATCCTTTTAACAGACGGTATGGGCACGTTTACAATGACGCTTGGCGATGATTTTGTTCTAGGAGACGATTCTATTATTCGACATTTTGGCGTGGGGCCAATGATAATTGATATTACTGGATCTGCAACGGTTGTTGCGGGTGCAGGGAATGCAATTATCCAAGCGATTGTTAGCACAATGAATTTTACGACAACAAAAAATATTTTTGTTTTGGCCGATGAAACAGGATATGCGGAGATTGTATCAAATGGTGCTTTAACTGTGACCTCTTCCGATGGAAGCATTTCTGTCATCGGTTCAGTTGCTGGAAATAATTTGGCATCGATTCATAATACTGTAGGCGCGCTTACAGTCACAGCTGCAACAGATATCACTCTTCAAGATGGAGGCTCCTGCTATACCTCACTTGGCAATGCAGCTCTCATTGTGAGAGCTGAAGGAAATAATGTTAATATTATTAATAATTCTTTTATAGAACAGCAAGGCACAGGTTCTGTTACTGTGTTCGCAGATGCTACCTTACTGATTCAAGCTGGCGCACAAGGAAGTGCTTTCATTTCAGGAAATAGCACAGTAAATGCACATGGTTTTGGTAATCTTGACATCATAGCAAGTGATTTTGGCGCAGCTTTTATTGCAGGTGGCAATACCACAACAGTTGACTTTTCAACAGGAAGGATACGACTTGCCGGTATTCCTACTTTAAATCCGGCGTACATTCAGACAACATCTGGTGATTTGAATGTCACAGGACTTAGTTTCGATCTTCTTGATTTTGCAAGTATCAACTTGATTGCAGGTAGTGGGACATTAAATATTACAGATCTTTTTGGTGAGTGTAGATTATCAAATCTCTCTTTCATTCGTAACTTAGGAACAGGGCCTAGCAACTATACGCTTGCAAACAGCTTGTTTTTAAATGGAGGATCTGCAGGAGATGCCTCGATTATTTATAATACAGTGCCGCTCATTCTTACAACGTCTGGCAATATTTATCTACAGTCAGATTTGAATGGAGGCGCGTCTATTTTTGGCAATGCATCCATGACAGTGACTTCATCGCAAAATATTTCCTTAAATGGAACGGTTGCAGGCCAGCCGGCTCTTTTTACAACAACAAGTGGTGATCTCATAGTTTCTGCCGGTGGTCAAATTGTTGTACGAGATAATGCGAACATAGATTTAACAGCAGGTTCTGGAACTCTTTCCCTTCTCAGTATGGCAGATGATATCGTCATTGAGAATAATGCCTTCCTAAATAATGGAGGCACAGGTCCTCTTAGCGTCACATCGACAGGCAATCTGTCTTTATATTCAGGGGCTGATGGAGCTGCATCGATCACAGGTAATGCAACAGTCGATCTTACAGTAAGTGGACTTTTAGATATTGTTTCAAAATATCTAGCTGTTGCAACTGTCAGTGCTAATGGAGATAGCTCGATTCAAGCATCGGCATTAAATATGACAGGCGTAGCAGGTCTTACGCCAGCATCGATTCAAAACCAAAGTGGTGACCTATCTTTTGTCATTGGTGCGAATTCGAATTTGAGTCCCTTCGCTTCGATTCTTCTTGCAGGAGGAAGCGGCAATTTTAATATGTTTATAGGTGGAGATCTCACGATCATCAATAATTCAAGTATCATCAGTAATAGCACAACTGGATTAATGTCAGTGCTCGTTGAGGGTACAACAAATCTTGCTTCGGGTGACGGAAATGTTATTGTGACAAATGCTATTAGTCCTATGGGAGGAAGTTTTGAGTCCATGGGTAGCATTTTTATTCTCGCAGATGCTTTTGGTTCTGCAACCATTGCGTTTGCCGGACCAGCTAGCGTTTCATCAGGAGAGAGTATTCATTTGCTTGGATCTGGATTGGGAGGTAATAGTGCAAGTATTATCACAAGTTTAGGGAATCTCGCAGTTTCCGCTTTTGAACACATCACCCTTTATGATGATGCCGATATTTTTCTTACAGGAGGAAGCGGTACCTTAACTGTAGAGGCCCTAGGTGGCGATCTACTTGTTGATAATGGATCTAACATTGCGCAACTTGGTACGGGAGTGTTGACAGCATCTGCCGGCAATAACGCTCTTGTTAAGGGTGGAATGAGTGGTAATTCAACAATTGCAGGAAATTCTACGGTGACATTGACTGTAGGAGGATCTCTTGATGTTGAAGCCGTCAGCGGCGCTTCTGCGTCAATTTCTGCAAATGGTCCAATGAGTGCTGTAACGGTTACAGATAAAATTCGTATTAATGGATTTTCATTAGCAGATACCGCAACTATCGTGGATGGAACGGGGGATTTAACTGTATCTGGCTCATCGATTGAAGTGATGGATTTTGCAAATATTAATATAACAGACAGTGTAGGAGGTATTCTTACCGTAACTGCAACAGCTGAAGATATTCTTATTTACAATAATTCTTCTATACAAAATGCCGGAATTTTTACCGCGGTTAATTCTCAGGGATCTATTTTTATTCTTGGCGGCCCTGATGGGGACGCTCAAATTATGCCGGGTAATGCTTTATTCAATTTGACTGTATCTACAGGTGATCTTAATCTAGTTGCCGACGTTGGAGGTAATGCTCTAATCACAGGCAATAGCGCTATCAATATCATGGTTCCTACCGGCAATATTTTGCTTAATGGTTATGTAGGAGGTCCGCAAGCAGCAATCATTACGACTTCGGTGATTTCAGATATTTCTATAACAGCAGCTAATAATATCGATATTCAAAATAACGCTCAGATCGGGTTCCCTGCAATTTCAAGTTTGGGCAATCTCACAGTTACAACGGTAAATGGTGATTTGACAGTGACAAACGACGCCTCCATCTTAAACGTTGGCATTGGTGGTTTTATTGATGTTGGAAGTATGTCCGGAAATGTGATTGTCCGATCAGGTCCGGCAGGAACTGCTACAATTATGGGGAACAATGCTCTAACGCTTCTTGCGGGTGGAGCTTTTGAAATAGAGGCTCTTTCAGGCAATGGTGCATCCGTAACGGCAGGTAGCACAACCACATTTACAATTGGCGATGCGTTTCTTATGACAGGGTTTTCTCCTGCTGTGCGCGCTCTCATTTCGAGTACATCTGGTGATATGTCATTTACAGTTGGCGGTGTTACCACGATTTATCCTAGCTCTTCCATCCTTTTGACAGATGGTCTAGGAGATTTCACGATGACTCTTGGCGATGATTTTGTTCTTGGCGATGATTCAATTATTGAGCATTTAGGTATAGGGTTGATGAGCATTGATATTACAGGATCTGCAACGGTTGTTGCAGGAGCTGGCAATGCAGTGATTGAGGCTGTCATTAGTGCAATGAGTTTTACGACAACAAAGAATATTTTCGTTCTAGCTGACCAAACAGGTTTTGCTCAAATTATGTCGAGTGGTAATTTGACTGTAACATCATCCGATGGAAGTATCTCGGTAATTGGTTCACTTGCAGGAGGCAACACAGCTTCGATTCAAAACACTTTAGGTGCTCTTACTGTGACAGCTGCAACTGATATTTCTTTGCAAGATCATGGAAGTATCTTGACTTCACTTGGTGCCGGAGCTCTTAGTGTTACTGCAACAAGTAGTAATGTCAATATTCATAATGATGCTTTTATTGAACACAATGGAACAGGCTCTGTTACTGTCAATGTAGGGGCAGATATGCTAATTAAGGCAGGCTCTGACGGTAGCGGATTTGTTAGTGGAAATTCTACAGTAGATATAGCGTTAGGCGGAGATCTGGATATTTCTGCAAATGGCGCCAATTCAGCCTATATTTCTGGAGGAGATACGACAAATGTAATCGCATCAAATGGAAGAGTGAGAATAGCAGGAGATTCTTTCTTAAATGATGCTTACATCCAGACAAGCGGTGGAGACTTAACTGTTACAGGTGCAAGTTTTGACATCCTTGATTTTGGAAATATTAACTTATTAGCGGGTTCTGGAACATTTACTGTTAATGATCTTATTGGGGATTTCAGGGTCTCTAATGCATCTTTCCTTCGTAATTTAGGTGTAGGTACCACCAACATTAATGCGGCAAGTAGCCTTTTTGTGACAGGTGGTGTGAGCGGTGACGCAGGCCTTATTTATACAACTGGTTCTTTTAACCTGATGGTGGCAGGGAATATTAATTTCCAAGCAGATTCGGGAGGCGGAGCTTTTATTAGTGGTAATAATGATCTTGTGATAGCAGGTAATAATAATATCAATATCGTTGGTGAACCGAATGGTCCTTCATCTTATTTCGCCACAAATTCAGGAGTTATTAATGTAAGTGCAAGCAATCAAATGGTAATTCGAGATAATGCCTTTATTCAACTAACAGGCGGAACCGCAGGTATGACTGTGAGCACACTTGGTGGAGATCTTGTAGTTGAGAATAATGCTTTCATCAGTAATCAGGGAACTGGTGGTCAGACGATTACTGCAAATGCAAATCTTACTGTTCGCGCAGGTTCAAATGGCGATGCATTCATTTCCGGCAATAGCACACTTGATCTGACAGCAGGTGGTTTGCTAGATATTGAGTCGCAGCTTTTAAGTGCCGCTACAATTAATTCAAATGGCACCACTTCGATTACCGCAAATGCAATCAATATGTTGGGTTCGAATTCTTTAATCCCGGCAACGATTGTGAACCAATCTGGAAGTTTAACAATTCAGACAGGTCTTGCAACACTCACATCAGCTGCAAACATTACGCTTTTAGGTGGTAGCGGAAATTACTCTTTGATGTGTAGTGATGATCTATTTGTAAATGATGGTTCCTCTTTGAATAATTTGAGCTCAGGAATCATGAATCTTTTAGTTACAGGGTCTGCAAATTTTATAGCAGGTGCTGGAAACTCAACTTTAGTGAATCTTGGTGGAACTTTAAATGTAAGCGTAGGAAACTTTTTGAATCTAATTGCTGATTCAAGTGGATCTGCAACCTTTACCACATCAAGCAGTTCAGCGCAAATTACGGCAGATAACGTTTTATTGTCCGGAGATCCAGCAGGAGTAAATACCGCAGCAATTTTTGCAAGTCAGGGCGATCTTGTTTTAAATATACTCGATAACATCTCAGCTCGCGATAACAGTGCAATTCTGCTTTCTTCTAATGCAGGTAGTCTTACTCTTACGGCGACAAATGGGGATATCAGTGTACAAAATGGAAGTTCTTTTGTTGACGCAGGTAGCGGTAGTGTTCAGTTAAATGCAGGAGGCAATTGCTATGTGATTGCTGGTTTTACAGGGCCGTCTTTAATCCAAAGTAATGGGAGCCTGATTGTTCAAGCTGTAGGAGATGTTAATGTTCAAGCGGTATCAAATAATGCAGCAAGCTTGTTTGCTGAAGACAGCCTTATAATTGTATCTAATAATATAACAACAGAAGGGTTCTCCTCGACAGTTCGTGCAACAATTTCAAATAATTTTGGAGACATCCTCTTTCTTGCAAACAATTTCAATCACTTAAGACACAGCACGATTAATTTGAGCCCGAATGCTACTAGTTTAATCATTGCGCTCTCAGAAGACTTGTTCGCAATGGATGATGTTGAAGTGATTAACGCAGGTACAGGACCTAGCACAGTGATTATAGCAGATGGAAATATTACATTCTCAGGAGGCATGTTGGGTTCAGCAGTGCTCTTAAGTAGCGCAGATAATCTAACCGTTGCCGCAACCGGAGATGTCACTTTTAATGGAATCCGACAAGGAAGTGCTACTTGTACAACAAACGGTCTTACTGCAACTATTCAATCCTCAAGAGGCAATATCTATGTAATAGGAGATGCTGCAGGCAGTACAACTATCCTGACAGCATTAACTGGCGGGTTGAATCTAATAGCAAATGAAGATATCCATTTCTATCAAAATGTGAACGTGAATATCGCATCAGGGTCAGATGAACTTAATATTTCCACAAATATCGGCGATATTAGCATGGAAAATTTTGTCACATTTGGACACAGCGGTACAGGACCTATTGTGATTTCTTCTTCAGGTAATGCAACATTTTTCTCAGGTAGTGAAGGGTCAACGATTATTTCGGGTAATTCCACGCTTCAGATCGAAGCTAGCGGAAATATTGAAATGGGTTCTAGACAGGGTGGCGTGATTAATGTTTTTTCAAATGGTGACACCACATATTTTGCAGATGGCTATGTTTCCATTGTCGGCTATCCTAGCCTGCCAGCCCTTGCATCGAATAGTTTTGGTAATTTCTCCATCACAGGAAGTGATGTGACCGTAGCGAATTTTGCTTCAGTCCTTTTGACGGGAGGAAATGGAATATTCAATATGCAGTCATCAACAGGAGATATTAATCTGATCAATAATGCGACTGTAACAAGCGCATCAACCGGTACAATGAATCTTAATCCAAACTTTAACCTCAACATGATTGCAGGTTCAGGTCCTGTGCTTGTCGAGGCAACAGCTTCCGGGTCAGATTTAATCCTTAATACGAGCCTTACACAAGGCGATCTCATTATGATTGGTAATGCAACATCAGGACCTACGATTAGTATCAATGGCGGCGATTTCACAGCTGCAATTGCAGGTAGAGCAACACTTGATAATAATGCATTGATTGAAAATATATCGGGAACAGGAATGATTCAAATGCAGCTCTCAGAAGATCTCTACATGAATAGTTCTAACATCGAGCATTTAGGAACAGGGATCATTAACCTGACAACGCTCGGCGATTTCGTTTTGCATGCGAATTCTCAGATTTCAGGCAACAACGACCTTTCTATGGCAGGTAATAATTTGCTAATGGACGCTCCTGGAATGGCAACAGTACAAACCGTAAATATCATAGGTCAAGGAACGATGACAATCGAGATGAGCGAGAGGGTTATATTAACATCGAATGCCTTGATTGTAAACCAAGTGGGAGCCTCTGGCGATATGATTATTTCTTCAGGGTCTGTCTCTTTGATCACAGGCAATTCAGGGATTCTTCATAGGGGAATTGGTCAGATACAGCATACGTCACTGGATTCTCTTAATTTGATTGGAGGTCCAGGAGATGCTTTTATACAGACATCTAATGGAGATATCACAATTAATGTTGCAAGCAATTTGACAGCAACGTCAAATGACTCTGCACTTTTTGCGACCAACGCGGCACAGATTAATGCGAATGGACAAGTCATCATTACTGCAAATAACGTCTTACTTGGTGGACAAACAACAACAACACCAACCGTTCCAACTCAGTTTACATCAAATGGTAATATGTTTATCACCGCCCAGGTCAACATTTCTTTACGTAATGGTTCTATCTTACAAAATTTAAATAGTACTGATGGGGTGATTGTGTTAACTGCCGATAATGCAAATCCAGTTGCACCCAATATCGGACCTGGACATATTTCTATCGACCGTTACTCACAGATCATAAACAATTTCCAAGGTAGACACATTTTGTGGTATACCTCTGCTTGGGGAGAACGAGGCCTTACTAGCAACGTGAATGGTGGTAATGGAGATAGTAATTTTGGTAATTTTAATGGAATTGCTTGGGCAGCGTTCTTTGATCCTATCCAAACACCGGCGCCAACAGGAGGCGGATTCATCAACATATTTGGTGTGTATTATCCATTTGGAGCTACAGCTCCCGTATATCAAAACGCGACAACAGCATTTTTCTATAAGGTAAATGAGATTTTACCTCCTCCTCCATGCCCACCATGTCCGCCAATTCCAGCTCCTGTACCAGCAAGTGTAGTCAGAGCTGATTTAGCAAATACTGCATATGCATCATCTGAGCTCTCATTTATTTTGAGAATGTATGATTGGGATCGCTTTGGTTATTTCTTCCAAGTTCGCGGTTATGAGCGAGGATCGAAGAATGCTGTTCTCCGTAAGAATAGCACAATGTGGCCAATTGAATTTAATATAAATGTGAATTCAGATTTCAAAGTCGCTCCTAAATGGAAGGGGCTTGAAATGCAGCAATTTGCCTCTAAAGATCAATTTTTAAATGGTGCCAATCAATGGCTTTCGTGCGACACAGCGTCATTCTTTTGTGGAAGAGAAATAAAAGATGCTGGACAAATCAATCGCTTTTTGCGTAAAAATAAAATTGACATGCACGAAAAATGCGTAAAATTATAACACGTTGGGTAATACATGAAGAGTAAAGCGAGCACAGCCTTTCTCCTTCTCCTTTCAGCGACAGCTCAAGGAGAGGATTTGCAACCCTTAGTGCCACATGGAAAAGAAGATTTTCTGGAAGCGGAATTTTTGGCAAAGCCCGTGCAACCAGAATTAGTGCCTATAGAGAATGTTAACGATATTGTGCTCGTAGAGGCAATGAAAGGACTGCTCCTCTTAGGAAATCTCGATGAAGTACTTGTGAATCCGGACATTGAGGGAATTGTATTTAAAGATTTAGAGGTTCCTGGCGATCAAATCGCTTTGGTTGAGAAGTTGAAACCGTATATCGTTGGAGAGCCGTTAACGCAAAGTAAAATTTCTGAACTAAGAAGAGCGATTACGACATTTTATCAAGAAAATGATCGGCCTGTGGTTTCAGTTATCGTGCCTGAGCAAGATGTAACAGATGGCGTACTTCAAATAGGTGTGATTGAAGCGAAAATTGGTAAAATTACGGCAACAGGTGGAAAATATTTCAAGCCAGCACGCATGAAGGATAAGTTCCATTTACAAGAGGGTGGAATCATTAATACAGATGAGCTTCTCTCTGATGTCGCTTGGGCCAACCAAAATCCTTTTAGACAGACAAATATTATTTTTCAACCGGGAACGGCATCGGGAACAACAGATATCGAAATTATTACAAATGATCGCTCACCAGTGCGTGTGTATATTGGTGGTGATAATACTGGAAATCATTTTACAGGCAGAAACCGCTGGTATGCCGGATTTAACTGGGGCGATGTATTTGGCTTGGACCAAACCCTTTCCTTTCAATATACCACTTCATCGGATTTTACTAAATTTCAGGCTTACACGGCCAATTATAGCATTCCTTTACCATGGCATAATACATTGACATTTTTTGGTGGCTATACTCGTGTGCATCCTGATATGCCCAAAAATACAACGACCCATGTGGGAAGTCATGGATGGAGCGGCCAAGCAAGCGTGCGTTATATCATTCCTTTTGGCAAAACCTATGGTAATTTTTTACAGAATTTCCAAGCAGGTTACGACTATAAAGTGACAAATAATACCATAGAATTCTCAGGTAATGACGTTGAGACAAAGAACGCTCGTATTGATCAATTTTTAGCAAGTTACTATCTAGGATGGACTCCGAATACTCATAAAGTAAACGCAGATATCGATGTTTATTTCTCACCCGGCAATTGGTTTGGTGATAGAAATAAGACAGCTTTTAATAAGTTGGAAAGAGGCGCAAAAACAAGTTATGTTTACACAAGAATTGGCTTGGGCGATGAGTTCACATTTTCCAAATACAATTTTGGTCTTTATACATTAGGTAGACTTCAGGTATCAAGCAGTACACTTTTACCTTCAGAGCAATATTGTTTAGGCGGTTACGATACAGTCCGTGGCTATGAACAGCGCGCTGTTAACTATGATAATGCTTTCAATTTCAACTTTGAGCTTCGCGCTCCTTCATTTAGTTTAGTCCATTTATTTGGGGGCAAGTACAAAACCGATACCCTGACATTCCTTGCTTTTATTGATTATGGTATTGGCTGGGCTCATGATAAAAAGGGCGTTGATTCTTTACACCATCTCGATCCTCAATCTCATAACCTTCTTGGTATTGGTCCAGGTTTTCGTTACAGGATCGGTCCCTGGTTCTATGCACGTCTTGACTATGGAGTGCCCATTATCAACGTGAATGGAAAAGGTCATACTCCAGTGCTTGACTTCGGTCTTCTTGCGAGCTACTGATCGTTATACCCCAAATTTGTAGCGTTATAGGGAAAAATAGGTCACAATTGGGGGTTTAGCAAGAGAGGATTTATGGGAATACAGCTGATGTTGCTTGCGGCTCTTTTTGTCGCAGCGTCTAATTTGTGCATGCGTAAAAGTATTGATGCTGGTGGATCTAGTAAGGCTTTCCTTGCTATTCAACTTTTCATTGTGTTTCTGGTTGCTATTCTTTTAAATCCCGTCCGAACAGGCAAGTATGAATGGAGCTCGTGTATGGCCGGGTTTGGCCTGTCAGGTGGTATTGTCCTTGGCGCTATGATGGCAGCCCTTGGTAAATCGGTAGAAAAGGGCCCCCCCGGCCTCTCTTTTGCGATGCTAAGTTCAGCTACTGTGATGCCGGCGATCATTATGGCATTTATCTTTGGTAGCAGTTTCGGATACGTTTATCATTGGTGGAACGGTTTAGGATCGCTTATTGTCGTAGCGGGTCTTTTTTGGGCGGGGTGGGAAACAACACAACGCTCTCAACAGATGAAGAAGTGGCTTTTTTTTGGATGTGCAGCCTTTCTTCTTCATGCAATTTTCCTTGTTTTTATGCAGTGGCGGGCTCTTTTTATCAATTTTCCTGGGGAGAATGGTCTTTTTCTTTCCTTTGATGTTGATGATGCTATTAATCAATGGTTTATGCCGATGGTATTTCTTGCAGCTTCATTTATGCAAATGGTTAGCTATGCTTCAAGTGAAAAAAAATTACCCAAAAAGAAAGAATATCTTTTTGGAGTCCTTGGAGGGATTGTCAACGGCGTTGGCACTTTTTTCATGATCTATGCAACAGAGGTTTCAAATAGTTGGGAACATGCAACAATTTTCCCCATCTTTTCAGTAGCTCTTATCATCTTCTGCAATCTTTGGGGGCAGTGGCTTTATCGAGAAAAGGTGAACTGGCGCGCTAGCGCCCTTTGTCTTGCCGGAATTTTAATTGCAACCCTTGACTGGCCGAGGTTATTGAAATAACCAAGCATTATAGTACCCCGAATTGTGACCTATTTGCAGCAACCCTTCCTTTTTAACTTCCATCTACTGCGTTTCATTCCTCGTCCAACTCACAAGAGTTGAACTCGTCATTCAACTTGTAGCTGTTTGTTAAAAAAGTGGGTTGCTGCAAATAGGTCACAATTCGGGGTAGTAAGAGATGAGCTCCTCTGCCTCGTCAGTGTGGCGCAGTGTTTCATAAATGCGCAACGCTTTAGCATTAAGTCCTTGTTGAAAGTAAAGAACACCCAAACGGAAAAGGACTTTTTCATCATTGGGAGAGATAGCAAGGATTGCTTCATAGCAGCGGATTTCTTCTTGAGACCAACCTAAATCGTGATAAATTGCAGCAAGCTCAGCATGTGTCCAAGGAGAGTGCGGTACATATGTGTCGAGAATTTTGTATTCTTCAATGGCTCTCTCACACACCTTTTGAAATTTAGAAAACATCTCTTCGCTTCCATATTCGATGGATACCCAAGGCAAAGATTCTTCTAAGTAAAGTTTGCGCGGATCTAAATAAATGCGAGAGAGTTGTAAATAAGCTGCTGCAAGAGATGCGTGTGCTTCTAGATCTGTTGGTTCCAATTTTATTTGCTCCACATGCTGCTGAGCTCTAATAAAAAGGAGCTGTTCTTTCATTTCGAATACATCTTTCCAGTGATTCCAAGCGCTAAATTTTTGCAGGACAGGATTTAGCGCAGTAAAAGGTTTTGGCAAAGTATAAAAAAAATATTCCTGTTTGTTTAGAAGTTTAACAAATTCATGGATTCCATGAGCCAGAGCAATGTGAAATTCAGCTGTGTTTTTTGGAAAATTGATGCCCATGGCATAGTTTTTAATGAATATCTTTTGTAGTTCAGTTAATTGCTCCGGTTTTTTGGCTTGAAAATAAAAAAGGAGGACAAAGTAAGAAAAGCCGGTAAGAAAAAGAGCTGCAAGAGAAAACGCTAAGATCGACGATTGCGTAAAAAAAGAAAAAAAAAGAAGAAATGCAAAAACTTCTATCACCGCAAGAGCACAAAAACCAGCATGAAAGAGTGTATAAGATTTACAAATTCTCTTAAATTCATCTAGGGCGATTTTACCTTGATTATTAAGAGCTTCTCGAGATGTTGTAGAGGAAAATGTTGTAGATGTCATACAGTTACTTTTAACTGAAACTCGAGAAATTTTCAATACTTGAACCATGTTCAGTATATGTATATATATACCGAATAGGGCAAAGATAAGGAGACGTATGAAGATTCGAGGTATTTTTTATGTATTTTTTTTGTTGATTGGAAGTGTTTCTTTTGCAGAAAACGTGCAGGCCTATAGCGAACTGGTTGTGACAGCGGAGCAAGAGAGAGATATTCACAAGCTGATCACGACCCTTGCGCATACAAGCACCTTTGGACTTGTATTTAAAAAAGGTGAGCTCGAAGATCTTGGCAAGAAAACTTATGGTATTCATCCCCTCCGTTATTTGGGATGCATCTATTCTGACCCACAGTTAAAAGACTGTATGCCTAAGTTGCTCGATAAGTCAATGGTTGCAAGCCGCTTTGTTAAAGAAATTTCTGAAGGGCTTAATGAAAAACTCGATGAAGGTCAGCTGGTGCGTTATATTCCAGGTTTTGCAGCATCTTTAAAACTTGACCCAGCCCCGTTTATGACTTTTGTAGACAAACGGAACTGGAAAGGGATGATTGATTATTTAAACGTGCATTAGAAAATTCTATGGATTACCTGTTTGAATCATCGCATCGATCACGTTTTGAGACACACCGGAGTCTTTTAAATCGATAATCTGATCAGCACTTAAGTGAAAGATAGAATGTGTACTATGAATTTGACTGATGATCACTTCATCTTTAATTCCAGCTTTTGACATTGCTTTAATATCGTTAACACTTAATTCTTGCCCATGATCGATTCGGTTTAACGTTTGAGGGGATTGTTGTTGCAGATTATCTCTATCTTGTTGATCGAGTGCATAACCAATTAAGGCTCCACCAGCGGCACCGACTGCACCTCCTATGAGAGCGCCCGCTGCATTACCGCCGATGAGCCCTCCGGCAAGTGCTCCAACTCCAGCGCCTGTCAGCGCTCCCGTTTGCGTTTTAGTCGCACAACCGGTTAAGCTTGTGATGACCAATAGAGAAAATATGTATAAATTTTTCATGAATTACTCCTTTTCCTGCACTTGTATCTATTTTTGGAGTATCCTGGCAAGATGAATTTTTCGATCATGCTTGCCATCCTTAATGAAGTTAAGACAATTTTAGAAGGCACGCATTTTATTCGAATGGAAGAGATTGCTCCTAATTCCTGGATTCTTTTTTTTGATAAAGGCAAACTTTTTATCGCTCTAAAAGGGCCCTTTGCTAGATTTCATCTAACGCAACTCCCCTTTAAAGGAAAAATATCAAAGCTGACGCATTCCCTAGCCAGACAAAAACTTGTCTCTATGACACTTGTCAATCATGATCGCATTCTTTCTTTAAAATTTTCTTCGGGAGAACAGCTTATTTTTGAATTCATTCCAGGTGGAAAACTGCTATTGACCCGGGACTATCAGCCTAAAGTTCGTCACTTTGAACATGCGATGCATCCCTCTATGATGACAAGTCAAGAACTAGAAGAGAGAGTTTTAAAAGCCATGGAAACAGATTGGCAGCAGAAGTGGCATAAGAAAAACGAGAGAAAAATTCTTCATTTTAAGCAGGAAATCGAAGAGGGAAAAAAATGGCAAGAGACGGCTCATGAAGCAGAACTTTTACAAGCGTATTTTTTTAGATTAAAAAAAGGTATGGAAAAGATCGAACTTGAAGATTGGGAAAAAGAAGGAGAGAAAGTATGGATTTTCCTCAATCCCATGCTCGATCCCCAAGAGGAACTTCGTCGTAGATTTAAAAAAAGTCGTGTTTTGAAAAGAAAGCGTGAAATGGCAGAAAAGCTTTTAGAAAAAACAAAAGCACAATCTCCACCACCCTTTCCCTTTCCTTTAAAAAAAACACCCAGTACTCACACAAAACCGCATCCTTACCGGGAGTTTACTTCTAGAGAAGGTTTTAAAATTTATGTGGGAAAAAAAGATCGAGATAACGATCAGTTAACATTTTCTTTTGCCAGAGGATCCGACTACTGGTTTCATGCTGCGAATGTGGCAGGTTCGCACGTTGTGTTAAAAGTGCACAAGTCTGAGACGCCTAACGAGGAGACAATTCAAGATGCACTCCAATTAGCGCTTTATTATAGCAAAGCGCGCGGAATGGAAGAAGAAGTCATGATGAGCCAAGTTAAATATCTTTCTAAACCCAAAGGAGCAAAACCAGGCCTTGTGAATGTAAGCAAACATAAGAAATACACCGTTAGACCCAATCTCACCCGTCTTGCAGAGCTTTTGCCATAATTGTGTAAGAGTTTTACTCGCGAAAGCGGTAGCCAATGCCGCGCACTGTCTCGATCCAGTCGAAATGCGGGCCGAGTTTTTTGCGCAAAGATGCAATATGAACATCGATGTTGCGATCAACAATGAAAGAATCATCATTATGAACGTCGTCTAAAAGTTGATTACGTGTTAAAACTTTACCTCGATTTGCGAGCAAACGGCGGAGAATTCCAAATTCAGAGAGAGTGATTGTAAATGCTTTATCTCCCTTACGTAAAATGTAACGATCGATATCAATGCAGAAGTCTCCAAAGTAAATGAGCTTCGGAGTTTTTTCAGGCTCCTTGCCTCGGCGTAAAACTGCTTTTATTCTTGAAAAAAGAACTTTTGGAGAAAAAGGTTTTGCAACATAGTCATCAGCTCCAAGTTCAAGCCCAAGGACAATATCAAGTTCTTCTGCTTTAGCTGTTAACATGATGACAGGGATATTTTTTAGCTCGGGGGTGCTTTTGATTTTACGGCACACATCTAAGCCATTTTGACCGGGCAGCATGACGTCCAAAATAACAAGGTCGGGTTTTTCTCTTTCAACGGCTCTGTAACCATTGATCCCATCGACTTCCACATGAAGTTTATATCCAGAAGCTTCCGCCTGCAATTTAATTAAAGCCGCAATATCTTCTTCGTCTTCAATCAGTAGTATTCGTTTTTTGTGACTCATGTGCAACTCCTCTTCTTTTTAAGGACTGTTTACTTAAATAATTTCACTTACAATATCAATCTTGCGATCAAGAAACTTAGCTCCAAAAAAACGAAATTTCTCTGGATCATCCGTGACGAAGAATTGATGCAATCCATCGCCGGACTCTTTTAGCAGTTGATTTTCCAAAAGACAATGCCGTACTTCTTCTGCACAACTTTTAGCCGGATCAATAAGCCGTATTTGTGAACCAAGCTCCCTTCTTAAATCTTTTTCAATAAGAGGATAGTGTGTGCAAGCTAAAAGAATTGTATCCATCTCTTTTTCTTTTAAAGGACGCAAGTATTCATGCATGACCATCCTTGTCAGAGGATGATCGATATAGCCCTCCTCAATTAGCGGAACAAATAAGGGGCAGGCAATGCTAACAAAAGATACGTTTGGTAAATAGTTTTGTAATATTTTTTCGTGGATCTTAGATGCAATGGTTGCACGTGTTCCAAGGATTGCAACATTTTTTATGTTGTCTAATTCCACGACACTTTTCATGACAGGTTTAATGACTCCGACAACAGGGACAGTGCAAATTTTTTGAATTTCTTCAAAAGCCCAAGCGCATGCTGTATTGCAAGCAATGACAAGAAGTTTAATATTTTGATTGAGTAAAAACGCTGTGTTTTCTAAACAGAAACGGCGGATCATTTCCGGGCTTTTGTTCCCGTATGGAAGTCGCGCAGTATCACCAAAATAGATGCAGTCTTCATTAGGCAGTAATTCTTGAATGGCGCGCATGACCGTCAGACCGCCAAATCCTGAATCAAAAATCCCAATAGCCGTCATGATGATCCTAAATCGTTAAGGAAGTTTAAGTTCTTGATTAGGGATAATTCGATCGCTTTCAAGTTGATTGAGTAATTTTAATTCTGAAACAGTTGTATGATGCAGTTCAGCAATTTTCTTCAATGTCTCTCCTGATTTAACACGGTGAAGAGTGTGTTTATTTTCATTAGGTAATTGCATTGTTTTGGAAAGAGAGGAAAGAGTTGTTTTGATTTTGGAAAGCTCATCGAATTTTTTATTTTGGTCTTTGATTTCTTGTGCAAATGTTTTTAACGTATGCGTTGTGTCATTTGCATGAGAGTGAAGAGTTTTTAAATCTTCGGCGATTTTTTCCTGTATTTTTTGCACGTTAACGATCTTTTTTTCACATTCGGCAATTTGTTGTGTTAGCTGTTGGCTGAGATTGGAAGATTGTTTATTCTGAGCCAAAGAACTATCTTGTTTTTTGATTTTTTCTTCGAGGATATTAAGCTCAACTTGAACTGCATGTAGAGCGTGTTTTACGTCAGCAATTTCAATTCGCATTTCATTATGCGATAGATCATAACGTCTTTTTTCCTCCTGCATCGTCGCGATGTAGGAGGAGCAACTTGTCAAGAATAAGAGAAAAGGAAAAAAGCGCATCACTTCATTTCAAAGAGTTTAAATTCAGAACGACGATTTTTCATCCAAGCTTGAGGAGTGTGGGCAAATTCAACAGGACGTTCTTTGCCGTAGGAAATGGTGTGGATTTGATTGAGATCCACTCCTTTTTGGACAAGAAGGGAGCGAACATAATTCGCCCTTCTTGCTCCAAGCGATAAGTTATAAGCTTCAGCACCTCGCTCATCACAGTGTCCTTCAATACAGATGCAAAGATTGGGATGCTCTTTTAAATAGTCGGCCATGTTTTCAACGAGCATCAAAGAGTCTTTTCCTCGAAGAATGTGATCATCGGTATTGAAATAGACGTTGCGAAAGATGGTTGCCAGATAAGCTGTTGGCTTATAGAATTTATCGATTGTAGGGATCCGGCTTCCGGGCATACCCGGCTCATGTTTCGGTTGTGGGATAGCGCCATCAGCAAACTGAGCTTTTAGATCTTCCTCGTCTAAGGCAATAAAGTCTTCTTGTATTGGAATGTTTGTTAAGTCTCTTTCTGTGATCGCATCGTCGCAGCTCCAGATCGCTCTGCTCTCTCTGAGATCAGTTGTTGTCTTTGGCTCCTGCCAAGAATTGCTTGTATTTTGGCCGCAACTTGTAATTAGGAGGCATAGAATCGAAAAAATGCTGGCACACTTGATGGATGATTTTTTCATAATTTTTTCCTTTTTAGTTCGTTGCCCATGTTGGATAATGTTTCTTACCGGGACCTTTTGTGATTTTAATAGCTTCAGGCTGATTTAAATTTACAACATATAATTCAGAAGAAGCAGCCTCTGTAGAGTTAAATACAATGTGCGTGCTGCTCGGAGCCCATGTTGGATTTTCTTTATTCCCAGGGCCAAAGGTGAGTTGTTTCTCAGTGTGTGTGTCAAAGTCGTAAATCCAAATCTGCCGTACACCATTTGTTTTAGCACTATAGGCAATTTTTTTCCCATCCGGAGACCATGAAGGGCATGTGCTTTCGTTATTTTGTTTAGTTAGCAAGACGGGATGCGATCTGCGTGAAGAGGATGTGGCAGCTGAAATGATATAGATGCGAGGTACACCATCTTTGTCGGAAACAAATGCAATTTTTGATCCATCTGGATTAAAAGTAGGAGAGGCCTGTGTTGATCTAGGATAAGAAAATAGCTGAATAGGTTTTCCAATTTCTCCTTTGTCTGGATGAAAAGGTTGAACAAAAAGATCAGTTCTTCCTCCCGCATCGCAGATAAAGGCAATCTTGTCGCGTTTTGGAGAAACAGCTGGCAATAATTGATTGCCGCGCAGATCGATTAAACGCTTGCCGCTTCCCTCTTTTGTGTTAGCAATATAAATTTTGGGTTGCCCTTGTTTATAAGAAACATAGAGAAAGCGGTCAGATTTGGAAGGGATCGCAACAGGAGTGACAGTGTAGCTGTTTTCGCGAGTAATTTGACGAGCATTTCCTCCGTCCCAATCACATTCCCAAATTTCAGAGATCCAGTCACCTCCCTCCATTTTTGAAGCTTTGTGCTGCACGGCGTAGAGGATGCGAGAATTCGCAACGCCTTCGACATTAAAAAGAGCTTTTTGAATCATGTCAGTGAGTTTGTGAATCTGTCTTTTATCGGTAGAAATTTGTCCTGTTAAGGGGATATCGTTAAAATATTTGATCGAGCCATTTTGCGTTGAAAAGGCGATTACATTAAGAGTATTTCCCGTAATGACCCCTTTGATGATGTAAGGAATTCCGTAGTTTTGCCATGTCTCAATGCGAAAAGCAGAGCGAATATCTTTTTGTACGAGGATTTCCTCTTTTTCTTGAGAACGCGTCACAGCTTTTGTTAAGCTGTTAAAATTGAGATTGTATTGGATCGCAACATCTAGCTCGTTGATGTATTTTGCGTCAAACGCAGATTCTTCAGCATAAAGTCTACTAATATAGATAGGGGTTAAAGGATTATTTGTTGAAAGATGAACGCGAATTTCTTGTTCAGCAGCAAAGCTACCAATAGTTAGTATAAGAAGTGCGCAAAAATTAAATAACTTTAACATAGCTGTCATACCTCATTACAAAATGTTAGCACAAAAGTGTGCTCAAGGTTGTTAAGCGCAGGAAACTTTACATGGGGAAGATGCGTTTCCAAATAGCGCCGATTGTTTTCACTCTCAGCCTTTAAAACAGTAAGCTGCTCCACAGTTCCATCATGCCGCAAAGTTAATTTAATTTTAACTTCGCCAAAATCGGGAAGATTGAGCGATTGCTGTAAACAAAGAATCAATGTTCCCGTGTAGTCGTCATTGGTCAAGTTTGGCTTAAAACTTTCGATTTTCAATGCATCGATAGTGCGTGGCGTTTCCAATTCCAGGCTTGTATCTACCTTATCATGACTCCCCTCAATTTTCGCAATGCTTTCTTCAAGCTCGCGTACAAGCTTTTGCGCAAGAGGGGATGGTTTAACTTTAGGAATTTCCTTCTTCACCTGTTTTGGGGGCGTTTTTTGAGGAAGACTTTTAGATGGAGAAGATTTTTTTTTTGCTGAAGGCGAGGGAGAAGGTGTTGTTTTTTTAGTAACAGATTTTGCGACATATTGATTTATGGTGAGCTTTTTTGGAGGATTTTTTTTTAATCCGTTTTCAAAGAATGCAACCCAACCTAAGAGAAAGCAATGAAGAGTAATTACAACCGCTGCAATCCTTTTCATTTTTTATCCCGGTTCTAAAATAACATCAAGCTCATCAAATCCTGCGAGTTCAAGGCTGTTTTTTACTGTTTGATAGGTGCCAAAGAAAGCCTTTTTGTCATGGAAAAGTTGGGGGATTTTTTCAGGATTTTGTTTTTTTGCAAGTTTAAGAAGAGTGACAAGTTCTTCTTCAATGATTTGTTTGCCATTGAGCCAAATCGTATTGTCTGCACGAACTCTTAAAGTGATTGGGCTATTTTCTTGAATAACGGTCATGTCTTTAGATTCTTTTGAGGATGCGTGTGCAAGTTGAATTTTATCTACCTCAAGCATGGGAGCTATAATGATGAACATGATTAAGACAACAAAGACCACATCAATAAGAGGTGTGAGATTAATGAGACCCCCATCATCATCAGTTGCGTATCTTAAAGAAGAGCGCCTTATTTTCATGAATCAGCTTTCCTATACTGTAGTTCCAGAGTGGATAGAGATTGGTAGAGAAAATCTTCCATATCAGAAGCCAAGTCGCGTGTTACAGTTTTGAGGAAATTGTAAGCAATGAGTGCTGGAATTGCGATGACAAGCCCTAAGACAGTCGTAGCAAGAGCTGTAGAAAGACCTCCTAATATCATGGAACTAGAACTCGCTGATGCGCCGGAATGAAGCTCGGCAAATGTGATTAAGATCCCCCAGACTGTTCCCAGAAGACCTAAGAAAGGGGCTAAGGTCATTGTCATCGACAAAATGAAGAGGTTTTTTTCAAGTTTTTTGCTCTCAATAGAAATGGTGGTGAGTACATAAGATTCTACAAGTTCAAGATCCCTTTGTGAGAGGTGAGTGTGTCCTTTGTCTTGAGAAAAAAAGTGATTTTTATTTAAAACCTCCATTGTTTTGTCTTTTAAAGAACGATAAACCCTTGCAAAGGGGTGTTGTTCGTGGATTTCAAGACTGAGGAGCTGATTTTGGTTTTTTGCGCAAAGTCCTTTTAGGTTAAGAGCCACTTTTTTTACTTTTTGCGTTTCTCGAAATTTCGCAATTAAGATAATCCAACAAAGAGCAGAAAGTGCATAAAGAGAAAAAAAAATCAACTTACCAAAAAAATCAGCTTGGGAATAGGCTGAAAAAAAAGGATTTGCAGCTATTAAATGACTCATATTTGTGCCTCACCAATCGTCATCTGCTTTTATACTCTAGATACGCCTTATGAGCAAGAGGTGTTAAATCTTATGACCTCTTGTGAAAGGTGGGGTATAGAACTTCTTGTAGAAGGAGTTTGTTCCAAAGGTTCGTGGGAAGAGAATTGTTCTTACAAGCCAACATTTATATTAGAAAAATTGGAAGCTCTTAAAAGACCTGTTTTTTGGGCAGATGCCGATAGTGTTTTTTTAAAGAAACCCGATTTTTCTTCATTTCTCTCTTATGATATTTCGGTGCGCAGAATGGAAATTTTTCAAAATGATCCGCGGTATTTTTTTAATACAGCAAGTTTTTTTGCTAACTACACACCTAAAGCGATAGAGCTTATGAAAGCTTGGAGTATAACGTGCGCCCTTGATCCCTCATCCTCTTTTTTGGATCAAATTGCACTTTATCATGTGCTTGAAAAGATAGAGAATATCCGTATTTATTCTATGCCTGTTGCTTATTGCAAAATTTATGATCTTGATACTTTTTTTCTCAACGATGAGGATGTTGTTCTCGAACAAACACAGGCTTCCCGCCGTCACCGCTCTTTTTATGAACAATAAACTTGGCATTGTTATTAACTTTTGTACAAATGAGTACCGATTTTTGCGCCCTTGTATAGAAGCGGCAAAGAAAGTGTCAGAGTTTGTCGTTGTCACGGTATCTGATCATTTTTTTGACGGATGTCAGGAAAATAGAGAATTATTAACAAGAGCCTATTTAGAACATCCTAAATGTCAGTTTCTTGAATTTGTTTTTGATCCCGAAAGAAATTTTTATGGCCGCCACAACGTCTGTTTTTGGCACAACTGGGGAAGGTTGCTCGGTTATGCGCATTTTAAGGATCGCGTCGATTTTATCTTATTTCTTGATGTTGACGAGATTTTAGATCATGAAGCATTTCGCAATTGGTTTGAAAACGAAAAACATGTAGACCTTGAGAGACTTGCGAGTTATTGGTA
Organism: Parachlamydiales bacterium; assembly: GCA_027316765.1. Lineage (GTDB taxonomy): Bacteria > Chlamydiota > Chlamydiia > Chlamydiales > Rhabdochlamydiaceae > DAHVFY01. The sequence goes on from DAHVFY010000001.1 coordinate 41,440, forward strand.
TTTTAGAGAACCCATCTTTCGCGCAAAGCATTTAGAGGATGGGCTTCTTTTGGCACAAACAAAAGCTCTTTGTAGCGCTTCAATTATGCAACATTTAGAGCGCGTTGGAACGTATTTTTCAGCTGAAGGAAGTAAGAAAAGAAATATATTAGGTCTTAATGGAAAGCCCATGGCACATCATTACAGTTGGGTGCGTAGTAAGGAGGGGATGCTACGTAAAGTGAAAACATGGGGACATCGAGATGATGCTCCTTGGCAATATCTTGTAGAGGAGGAATTTTCTCGCCCATTTAATGGGCGCGATTTTATTTATGGCGATACATTTGATCGAGTAGAATCAGCATTACATGAAGGTAGTTTTCCGATAGTTGTAGATCAAGATGTGAAAAATGTTTGCTTTATCTCAACAGATGAAATGCATAGAATGGAATTGCTATGTTAACTGATACACATGCACATCTTACATCCCCCCAATTAGCGCCTCATATTGATGAGATTTTAGCGCGCGCACAAGCAGCTGGTGTTATCAGAATTGTCAATATTTGCACGGACGTGGATTCATTAGAGTTGGGTCTCAATCTTGCTCAGAAATACCCTTGGGTTTTTAATGCTGCTGCAACAACGCCGCATGATGTGGAAAAAGAAGGCGAGCTTTTTTTCCCTATTGTTGAAACTGCGGCAAGCGATGGAAAACTGATCGCTATTGGAGAAACCGGGCTTGATTATTTTTATGAACACTCCCCTAAGGAGATACAAAAGAAGTTTTTAAATCGCTATTTTGCCCTTGCGCTTCGATTCAATCTTCCCCTTGTGATTCATTGTCGAGATGCTTTTAATGACCTTTTTCATGAGGCGGATCTAAATTATCCAAGTGCCTCTGCTGTTTTGCACTGTTTTACAGGAAGTCTTGAAGAGGCAAGGGCAGTCCTTGATCGAGGATGGTATATCTCATTTAGTGGGATTGTGACTTATAAAAAATCTGAAGTCTTGCGTGAAGTTGCAAGATTTGTGCCTCTTGATAAGATTCTGATTGAGACAGATGCCCCTTACTTGGCTCCACAAAGTCGTAGAGGAAAGCAAAATGAACCCGCCTTTATTGGAGAGACAGCAGATATTCTTGCTCGAGAAAAAAATGTTTCAGCTGAGCAATTAAGAGAGATAATCACTGAGAATGCTTGTAAAATTTTTCCTTTTTAGAGTTTAATTCAAGACAAAAGGAAAAAATTATGACATCAGCTAGTGCAGCGCTTCCCCGCGCTTTTATTTGGAGACGACTCCATTCTCTAATGGGGCTTTGGCTTGTACTATTTCTTATTGAGCATCTACTGACAAACTCTCAAGCAGCACTGTGGGTGGGAGAAAATGGACAAGGGTTTGTGCGGATGGTCAATGGTTTGCACAATTTGCCGTATCTTCAGGTGATTGAAATTACTCTGCTTGGCATTCCCATCTTGATTCATCTTGTGTGGGGTGTGAAGTATTTGTTCACTGCAAAGTCCAACTCCAGATCCTCCGACGGCACTAAACCGTCTCTTCCAGAATATGGACGTAATCGGGCGTACACATGGCAAAGAATCACCTCTTGGATTTTACTTTTTTGCATCATCGGACATGTTGTGAAGTTTCGATTTTTAGAATACCCAGCAAGCGTTCAGGAAGGGAGTAAAGCTTCCTATTTTATTCGTGTTAGTCTTGATAATGGCCTATATACCGTTGCAGACCGGCTGGGAGTGAAGCTATATGATCAAAAAGCTGTTGTTAATGAAGTAAATGCTCTAAAAAATCGGGAAGCTGAAGGTGCCTTTTTAGAGGCGGCACAAGAGACATTTTTAAATGAGTCATCTGAGGAACAAGTCGCTTATAACGAACAAAAAGCGCTTTTACTCGCTTCGAAACAAAAATTGCAGGAGAAAGCACAGTGGGTTACAGCGCTTGCTAACGTACATCTCTCAAAGGGAGACGTTGTGGCTGTTTGCAAAGATTTTGGCACGGCAACACTTCTTGCTGTGAGAGATGTTTTTAAAAATCCTATTTATGTTGTGCTTTATACGATTTTTGTCCTTGCAGCATGTTTTCATGCTTTTAATGGTCTTTGGACTTTTATGATTACTTGGGGATGGATCTTGAAAGCTGCTGCACAAAAGAAAATGGTAACCTTTTGTATTGCTATTATGCTTATGATCGCGTGTTTGGGATTAGCAGCCGTTTGGGGAACTTATTGGGTTAATTTAAGGTACTAAAAATGTCTAATAGAAAAGTGGGAAAAGAAGTGATCGTTGTTGGAGGAGGGCTTGCAGGTCTTTCCGCAGCAATGAAACTTGCCGAAAATGGATGCCATGTAAAAATCGTTTCTGTCACAAAAGTAAAACGTTCTCATTCCGTTTGTGCCCAGGGAGGGATTAATGCAGCAATTAATCTTAAAGGAGAAGAGGATTCTCCGATCATTCATGCTTATGACACAATTAAGGGGGGAGACTTTCTTGCAGATCAACCGCCCGTCCTTGAAATGTGCCTTGCTGCGCCAGGCATTATTCGGATGATGGATCGATTTGGATGCACTTTTAATAGAACCCTTGAAGGGAATTTGGATTTTCGTCGTTTTGGAGGGACTCTGTATCACCGCACTGCATTTTGCGGCGCCTCTACAGGTCAGCAATTGCTTTATTCTCTTGATGAACAGGTGCGTCGTTATGAAGCTAAAGGACAAGTGGAAAAATTTGAGCATCACGAATTCATGCGTCTTGTTCTTGATGAAGAAGGCGTTTGTCGTGGCATTGTAGTCATGGATTTGTTTGATATGAAACTGGATGTTCTCAAAGCAGATGCCGTTGTTTTCGGCACAGGAGGCCCCGGTTTGATTTTTAAAAAATCGACCAATTCCACCTTTAATACAGGTGCCGCAAGCGGTAGGCTTTTTAAACAGGGTGTTAAATATGCTAATGGAGAATTTATTCAAAGCCATCCGACAGCAATTCCTGGTGAAGATAAATTGAGATTGATTTCTGAATCCACTCGAGGCGAGGGAGGAAGAATCTGGGTGTATGGCGATTCTTCCAAGACAATAGAGGCGCCTGATGGCAGAACTCTACCTTGTGGTAAAACAGGAGAGCCCTGGTATTTTCTTGAAGAGATGTATCCCGCTTTTGGAAATCTCGTTCCGCGCGATATTGCAGTGAGAGAAGTGTTGCGTGTTTGCGAGTTAGGTCTTGGTGTAGATGGACAGATGCAAGTATTTCTTGATGTTTCACATCTTGCGCCCAACGTTCAACATAAAATTGAATCAGTATTAGATATTTATCGCAAATTTACTGGAGACGATCCACATAAAGTGCCGATGAAGATTTTCCCGGCAGTTCACTACTCCATGGGAGGAATCTGGGTGGATTGGCCTGCGGCGGACGATCCCGATCGATTTACGCGTTTTAGACAGATGACCAATATTCCGGGATGCTTTGATGTCGGAGAGTCAGAGTTTCAATATCATGGAGCGAATCGACTTGGCGCTAACTCTCTTCTTTCCTGTATTTTTGGCGGTCTTGTTGCCGGTGTAGAAATTCCTCGATATTTAGAAACTTTAACTGCAAGTTATGGCAATTTACCTTCAAGAATTTTTTTAGAAGCTCTTGCAAAAGAAGAGGCGTTCAAACATGATCTGCTTTCAAGAGGGGGAAAGGAAAACGTTCATCGGTTGCATGATGAGTTAGCCGATGCGATGGTCCGTAATGTTACTGTGAAAAGAAATAATGTTGATCTGCAAAAGACCATTGATTTTATTAAGCAGATTCGAGAGAGATACGCTTACATTTCCCTTGATGATAAAGGTTTAAAACTAAATCAAACCTACGCTTTTGCCAATCAATTTGACTCGATGATCGAATTGTCTCTTGTTATGACAAAAAGCGCGTTGCTTCGCAATGAATCACGCGGCGCTCATTTTAAGCCTGAATATCCTAATCGCGACGATGCTAATTGGCTCAAAACAACCATTGCTGATTACCGTTTAGATGAGCCTGAAATCTCTTACAAATCTGTGGATACACGCCATCTCTCCCCTGTTATGCGCGATTATACAAAAGCTAAAAAAGTAAAACCCACATTGCAAAACATTTCCAATAATATTCAATTGCCCCTGTAGGATTATTTTATGACAATAAAGAAATTTATTTTAAAAATTTTTCGAGGCACATCAGAGAATCAGTATTGGGAAGAATTTGAACTCGAATTAAAGCCGTATTATAACATCACCTCGGCATTGATGGATGTGCAGAAAAATCCCATCAATCGACACCATGAAAAAGTTTGTCCCGTTGCGTGGGAACAAGGGTGCCTTGAGGAAGTGTGTGGCTCATGCACGATGTTGATCAACGGCCGTCCCCGTCAGGCGTGTACAGCTTTAATCGATGGTCTGCTTAAAAGTTCTAGTAGTAATACCATTGTTCTTGCACCCATGAGTAAGTTCCCTCTTGTGAAAGATCTCGTTGTCAACCGAGATCAAATGTTTCAGAACCTGATTAAAGTACATGGTTGGGTAGATGTCGATGAAGCAGCTGATCGAGGTTTTGGTCCCAAGATCAGTCCTAAAGTACAAGAAGTGATGTATGCTCTTTCGACCTGTATGACGTGTGGTTGTTGTACGGAGGCGTGTCCGCAGGTGAATGCTACTTCCAAATTTATAGGACCAGCGCCCATTTCTCAGGTGCGTTTATTCAATAACCACCCAACGGGTAAAATGGCAGCTGAAGAAAGAATTCGTCCCTTGATGGAAGAGGGGGGGGTCAGTGATTGCGGCAACGCTCAAAATTGTGTTCAAGTCTGTCCAAAAAACATCCCTCTCACAGAATCAATCGCTGTGATGGGCAGAGCTGTTGCGAAACAAAGCCTTAAAGACCTTTTTAGCCTTCCGGATATTGCCGACTAGATCATATCAGACCTTTTCTAAAACTTACTTAAGTTTTAGAAGAGATCTAATGTCAATTACCCGCTCAATGGACTTGTTTTGAAGATGGTCTTTCGGTTAGAATGTTGACTTCTCTGTCGGAGAGGATACCCAAGATGCGAATAGTGCTCATTAACTACAAGCATTTTTTAAGGGACCATGACGCTGAAAGCAGCTTTAAGCACCTTCAGGAAACGGACCCACCTAAACAAACTAGGTTATATGCGGCAGGCTCTTGGCCCCTTCGACGGACTTTTTTATACCCCGAATTGTGACCTATTTTCCCTATAGCGCTACACATGTGGAATGAGTTTTGATTTTTTTATTGAAGTTAATGGCCTGCCATTAACGAAAGAAAAAAATCAGAAGGCAACCAAATGTGTAGATGCTATAGGGAAAATAGGTCACAATTCGGAGTTATACAAAAGCGCAGCGACTGCAACTCATAAGAGGGATGTCAAGCGAGGCGATCTCAGAAAGCGTATACCGTTTTGCAAGAGTGTTTTTTAAAGCGATAACGAACTCTTGTTGTGTTTCGAAGTGTTCAGAGAGAGTGCAGAGAAAATCTGTATGTTTTCTACCGGCGCGATAAGTAGGTGTCTTTGGCGGATGGAGAAGATAGTCCATGCGATTTGGGTCAAAATGGAAAAGGAAAGAGGTGTGGTGAAGCCATCTGTATTTTTTAATATATTGTGCATTACCGCCACATTTACGCTCTCCAATCACGTAATCATTTTCTTTTAGCGCAAATTCAGAGAGTCCAAAAGTATCTTTATAGATTTCTTCCGTCCATCGCATAATAGGTTCTGGATAGCTGGGGAAGTTGTGGCTTGTTTTTGTAAAGATAAACGTGATAAAAAGAGTGTTTTCATCAACGACGACAGTGCCGCCACCACTAAAACGCTTGATCACCGGAATAGGATTTGCGCTTAAGTGTGCTTGATGAATAAGTTGTTCAGGCTTTCCTGAAATTCCCATGACAATCGCCGGATGTGTTCCTTCGTTGATGATACAGAAATCTCGATTGTCAGAGCATAAAAGAGTCTCTTCTATTTGCAACTGCTCAAATATAGGGCAGCGTTTCAAATGTAGAAGATGAAGAGTCATCTGAGAGCTACCATGAGTACAGAGATATCAGCAGGTGTTACACCTGAAATGCGTGCTGCTTGAGCAACTGTAAGAGGACGAATTCGGTGAAGTTTTTCTCGAGATTCATTACTTAACCCTTTTACGGAAAGAAAGTTGAAGTCCTTGGAAATTTTGATGCACTCGAGATTTTCTTGTTTGGCAATCTCTTTGCGCTGTCTTTCGATGTAGCCTGCATATTTAAGATAGAGTTCAATTTGGATATTAATTTCAGATCCATGGTGAACAACATGCTCAGGATAATTTTCAAGAAGCCTTGCGTAAGTGTATTCGGGACGACAGAGAAGTTGAGCAAGAGAGTGAGATTTTCCATCGACCTGTTTAAATGTTTTATTTAGAAAATCAATCTGTTCTTCCATCTTCTTTTGTTTATCTAAAGTTTTCTGATACCGCTTTTCATCAATCAATCCAAGTGCATAAGCATAAGGACGCAGACGTAGATCCGCATTGTCTTGTCGAAGAAGAAGGCGGTATTCTGCCCTACTTGTAAACATCCTATAAGGTTCTTCCAACTCTTTTGCGATGAGTTCATCAATCATCACACCAATGTAGGCTTCACTTCTTTTTAGGATAAAAGGGTCTTTTCCAAGGATTTTGCATGCAGCGTTAATTCCAGCGATAAGGCCCTGTCCTGCTGCCTCCTCATATCCCGTCGTGCCGTTAATTTGCCCGGCAAAGAAAAGAGCTTCAATGTTTTTAGTCTCAAGCGTTGGATAGAGCTGTCCGCTTTTAACATAGTCATATTCGATTGCATAGGCAGGGCGCATGATCTCTGCGTTTTCCAATCCTTCAATTGTATGCAGCATTTTTAGTTGAACATCAAAAGGTAAGGATGAAGAGATCCCATTGACATAGAGCTCATCTGTATCAAGCCCTTCGGGTTCAAGAAAAATTTGATGTCTTTCCTTGTCAGCAAAACGAACGATTTTATCTTCAATAGAGGGGCAATATCTGGGTCCTATACTTTTGATTTTTCCTGAATACATAGGGGAACGATGAAGATTCTCAAGAACCGCTTCTTTTGTCTTCCCATTTGTGTATGTGATGTAACAGGGAACCTGAGGCATGAGGGGTCCTTCAGGCTCATCATAAGAAAAGCGAACACCCTCTTCACCGGGCTGCTCTTCTAATTTGGAAAAATCGACGCTCCGCTTATGAATGCGGGGAGGGGTGCCTGTTTTTAGACGCCCTAGAACGAAGCCGAGCTCTTCAAGATGAGCGGAAAGCCCAACAGAGGGTTTGTCGCCAGCTCGACCTCCCGCATATTGAACCTCACCAATGTGGACAAGGCCACGCATGAACGTTCCAGAAGATAAAATGACAGTGTTTCCAGTATAGGCAATCCCTTCGAGCGTTGCAACGCCGACGACTTTTCCTTCCTCAACCAGGAGTGATTCTGTTGTGCCTTGCTTGATGAATAGATGGGGAACTCGCTCCAGACGGCGTTTCATCGCAGTTTGGTAGGCAAATTTATCTGCTTGAGCGCGTGGAGACCAGACGGCTGGACCCTTAGAGGCATTTAGCATGCGGAACTGAATCGCCGTTTCATCGGTGACCTTTCCCATGATACCGCCAAGAGCATCGATTTCTCGCACAATATGCCCCTTTGCCGTTCCCCCTACTGCCGGGTTGCAGCTCATTTTGGCGATCGTGTCAAGATTCATTGTTAGTAAAAGAGTTTTTACACCCATTGTAGCAGAAGCATGAGCGGCTTCGCAGCCAGCATGCCCTGCCCCAACAACGATGACATCAAATTTTTCTGGATATCTCCACATTTTTAGATGTATAGACTATTTTTTCTTGTGTCTATCGCGACGGCTGCGTTTTTTTCTTTTATGCTTAGCAATTTTATATTTTCGTTTCTTTTTAACAGATGACATCTCGTACCTCAAAAAAATTGAAACCCATTCTAACCTCTTCAGTCAAAAAAGCAAAGTCAAAAAAAACTTACATCTTATTTAAAAGCTGCGAAGGGATCCGTGCTGTTTTCCTGTTGTGTCTGAAGAGACATAGAGGAATAATTGGCAAACTGAGAGATCTCTTTCCGATAAGTAAGTCTGATATCGCCAACAGCCCCATGTCTGTTTTTTGCCACAATCAGCTCTGCAAGTCCTGGTTTATCTTGTGGATCATAATAGTCTCGTCTAAATAGCAATAAAACAACATCAGAATCTTGCTCTAAGCTTCCACTTTCTCTAAGATCGCTCATCATGGGACGGTGTCCTTGCCGCTCTTCCACTTTCCTGGAAAGTTGAGAGAGGCAAAGAATAGGAAGATTGAGTTCGCGCGCTAGATTTTTGAGCATTCGGGAAATTTCAGAAATTTCATTCTGTCTGTTTTCCATATTGCGCGCATATCCTGATCCTGAAATGAGCTGGAGGTAGTCGATGACAAGAAACTGGATGCCGTAAGATTCTTTCATGCGGCGCGCTCTAGCCCTTAAATCCGTGATTTTAAGTCCTGGTTGGTCATCGATCACCATGGTGTGTTGCTGCATGCCGTTGACGCTGGATACGATACGTTGAAATTCGACTCCACCAAGCGAGCCGTTGCGGATTTTGTCTGATTCTACCTCAGCTTGTGAACAAACGATTCTGTGTAAAAGTTGTTCTGCTGTCATTTCAAGAGAAAAGATGCCAACTGGAAGGCCGTTTTTAAAGCAGATATTTTCTGCTAGGTTAAGAGCAAGTGCTGTCTTTCCCATTGCAGGTCTTGCTGCCAAAATCATTAAGTTGGAGGGCGCTAAACCGTTTAGCATTTTATCGATATCGACAAAATGGGTGGGAATTCCTGTAATGCCGAGGTCTTCAGGTCCTCGTAGTTGAAATTTCTCTTGTCGCTCCTGTAATGCACGTAAATAAGGGGTGCGAGATTCAGCTTTTAAGCCTGAGAGTATATCCTTGATATGAACTCCGGCACCAGGATTTGCAGTTTGACTGATACTGTAAAATTTTTGCTGCGCTTCATCGAGTGTAAGATGGACATCCTCTGGATCTTCTAGGGCAATTTTTTCAATTTCTTGTGCGGCTAAGATCATGCGTCGCAGAATAGATTTAGATTTAACAAGATCGCTATATTCTTCAATATATGCAGATGTACCCGCGTATTGAGCAAGTGCTGTGATGTAGGCAATGCCACCTACTGCGTTGAGCTTATTTTGTCTTTTTAATTCTTCACATACCAGGTGCACATCTGCAGGTTTGTCTCCGATGTAAGCGTCCTTAAGCGTTTGGAAAATGATTTTATGTTCAGTATAGTAGAAATCAGATTCGTCTAAAGCATCCGCGGCAATGTTTAGGCTATTAACATGAGTGAGCATACAACCTAAAACCATCATTTCTGATTCTTTGGAGTTAGGGGGAATTTTTACTTTTGCACTGCTTTGTGTCATAAAATTATTTTAACTCCTTGAGATAAAAAAACCTTGAACCAAAGATCCAAGGCTTAACTTCGGAAAGAGAGGGATTTGAACCCTCGGTACCCTTTGAGGGGTACGCGTCCTTAGCAGGGACGTGCCTTCGGCCACTCAGCCATCTTTCCGCAACCATTGCTATACGCGACATCGCATAATAGACTTACGGATCTTAGCTTCTTTCATCATTTCTTTCAATAAAAAGGAGAGCTATTAATGGATTTTTTTGCCATTAAGCGCATTCCATAAAGTGGTGTGGATCGAGCCATCAGGGTTTTGGACAACAATGGAATGTACTGGTAAATAAACATCCAGAGTCTTACGGATCACGAACTCATTGCCAAAGGCGGAAGAGGAGATTTTTTCGATTTGTCTTAAAGAAAAATTGTGAGGCATACGAGTTGCTTGCTTAAATGATTTTGTAACAAGAGGCTCGTGAATGTGCGTGATCGGTTCTGTTTGTAATTTCGGATTTTGTAGGTGTAATCGGTAGCGAGTCCCTGTTTGGATGATAAGTTTTTTGCGCCTGCAGCTTTCTATCCAAGCATCAAGAGTTTTGCCATCGATGTGTAGCGTCTTTAAAAGAAAGTCTCGAGTTGTCGAGCCGCCCTCTTTTGCAAGAACATTCAATACTTTAAATTCATGATTTTGCGCAGATGCATGAATACAATCGCTAAATCCATGTGTCATTTCCCAGTTTTTTGTATCAATTACCATCTCACCGTCTGTGAGATCCCAAAGCATCATTCCTTCTTGCGTCTTATTTTCTTTGAGAGCGTATTTCACTTCTAAAAGTAGATAAGGATAGAATTTCAGCGAAGGTTCGAGATATTTATACCTGCTATCTTTGAGTAACTCTTTTCTGTGAGAATCCATGATTTGATTGGCTGTATAGCGTATTTCGAGTGTATGAAAAGATCCGTAAGAAATGAGTTCTTCTGCTTTTTCTTTTAGTTCAGGATGAGATTCTGCAAGCCAAAATAGGCCGTAAGCCCCTCCAGCAAGTGTTAGTAATGTGATAAGAAACCGCATAAACTCAAAATGGTTTTGATAAAATTTCTGATTTCATGTTACCCTTTTTTAAGTTTTGAGGAAAGGTTAGCCTATGACAATTTCAAAAAGAGTATTTCTTTTCTTTGTTTTTTTTATCATCAACACTCTTGTTGCAAATGAAACACATGAATTTAGTGGAAAACATTTTCTCGCAAGTTATTTAGAATGTAGTCATGAAGCTTTAGCGGATTTGGAGCAGCTTAAAGAAGTCATGATACAAGCTGTACTCTCCTCAGGTGCAAATTTACTCGATTCTTGTGAATTTGTGTTTCCTCCAGATGGACTGACGCTTGTCATGCTCCTTTCCGAGAGTCATGCAAGCATTCATACCTATCCTGAGTATAACGCGTGCTTTGTAGATCTCTTTACATGTGGGGATCATTGCACTCCTGAAGGATTTGATGCCGTTTTGCGCGCTTATTTAAAGCCTCAGAGCGTAGAAAAAAAACTTCTGCTACGCGGACATGATTTGCAGGAGATTTATTGATGCTGTTCAATGACCGGAAAGATGCGGGTAGAAAACTTGCTCTTCGCTTAACGGTCTATAAGCAGGTTCCAGACGTTATTGTAGTAGGCGTGGCACGCGGAGGCGTGATTGTTGCTGCAGAAGTAGCCGACTTTTTAAACCTTCCCCTTGATGTGATCGTGATTCGTAAAATTGGAGCACCCAATAACGAAGAACTAGCTCTTGGAGCTATTGGTGAAAATGGAGAGGGCGTTTTTAATGATCATCTTATCGAGTTGTTCGGGGTTGGTCGCGAATATTTAAAAAAAGAAATCGAAAAAGAAAAATCTCTTGCTAAAGAGCGATTGCAACTGTATCGACAAAATTGCTCTGCTTGTGATGTGCAAAATAAAACGATCATTTTAATTGATGATGGAATTGCAACAGGGGCTAGCATCCGCGCAGCAGTACATTCTTTGCGTGCAGTCGGTGTGAAAAAGATCATTCTTGCAGTGCCAGTTGCAGCAGCAGATGCTCTCAATCTTTTACGTAAAGAAGTAGATGAGATTGTCTGCCTTTCTATTCCTGCATTTTTTGAAGCAGTTGGCGCCTTTTATCAAGTGTTTAAACAGACAAGCGATGAGGAAATTATGCATCTTTTATCGCATCAAAAGCACATGCAGTAATTTCGCACAGCGTTTCGTTGATTGCGTATTCTTTTCGAATGATTGCAGAGAGTTGTTGAAATCCTTTTTGTGTTTTGGGACTCTGCAGTAATTCTCCCATTTTTTCGGCAAGGACCTCATCTCGTAGATCTTCAGAAGATGTTTTTTCTTGTTCGATAAGGAGAAACTCCTCTGAAACCCACCCATCTATCACATCTTCTAGGATCAAATGTTCGTTTTTGAGTGAAAGTTTCAAAAACGCAACAGTTTCAGGATATTCTTTTAAGTGGTCTTCTGCGAGAGCAATCAGATCTTTTAGAAAATTTCTTTTGTGTGGAGGAGGATCGTAGAAAAAAGGAATGCCTGCAGAAATTGCTTCCGAGATGGAACCATCTCCCGTACATCCTATGAGTTGATCTGTTGCAGCAAGCTTTTCTAAAAATTCTCTATGTGGCAAATGTTTCATATGTTGGACGACGAGCTTTTTACCTGAACTTCCAATCTCTATGGGACATATAAATTCTTCAAAATGCAAAATAAGTTCTTTAATGTTAAATTTCTTTAAAATATCTCTTAGCCCATTTTCTAAATTTTCAATATAAAGTAGCAGCGAAGGTGTTGCAATTGTGACATCACCCGGATCATTTTCCAAAGCTTTTAAAAGAATGTGAAGGAAAACATAATTGCCCCGTCTTGTTTTCGTGTAATCGAGATTAAAACGGGGGATTGCAGCTCTCTTAGGAATAGTCCTCATCAAGATCCCTTTTTCCAAAAAATGAAGCCCCATGCAGTGTGCTGAAGTTTTCGGATGAAACCAAGAGCTATCAATGAAACCATATTCTCCAATCAATTCATGGCGCAGTATGTTTATTTTTTCTAAAAGTGCTCTTGTATGGGGAAAAAAGGTGGGTAGCTGTAAAAAAAGAGAAGCGCTTTTGATGAGAGCGTAAACCTCTTCAGGAAATTCTTCATAAATGATTTCGTGCCGTGTGCTCCCTGTATATCTGAAGATGTAAGACTTAAGGCTGTGTTCTTCTTTTGGTAACGATCTGTTTTTATGAATGAGAGAGATTAGCGTTAACTCAATTTCTGGAAATGCTCCCTGCAAAATATTTGCCACATCAAGCTGCGTATAGTAATCTCCCCAACCATCCTCCATGACCCACGTAAATAGGACAACCCTGCCACCTCTAACAAGATGCCTTTTAGTGCCTTCTTTCAGCGCAAGCTTCTCCTCATAGCGCTTTAAAATCACCTTGGGGTCATCGAAATGGCACTTTACCTTTGAAATAGAACGATCATCCCATCTGTATAACCTTGGTAACCTTCTCAGCGCTTTTGGCAGCATATCCCTTTCCATCCCAACGCCCCCCATCCATTTTTATATCCTGAGCCCCCAAAAAAAGCATCATAGCTTTTGCAATTTGTGTGCTAATTTTGGATTGAGAGGAGGTCTTTTTTGATGTTTTTAAGATCTTCAAGTGCCTTTTGGTAGATGAGTTGTTTGAAATCATTGTCGACAATTTTTTTGTCGAGTTTTTTTATAATTTGATACAGAGAATTGACTAGTTTTTTATTTATTTCGACGTTGTAATCGATTTGGGATGCTATATTTTTGGAATGTGGATTGGCTTTAAGTTTTGAGGTAGTAGTTCGAAGATTTTCTACAGAGCACAAAATATCATGTATCGATGTTATTGACTCTATGGCTAGCGTTAATTCGTCAGATAAAGTGGAAAATTCCTGCATGCGGTATTGATTCATGTATTCGTTGAGTTGGTTTTTCTCCTCTATGCTAAGAGGGTTTTGATTGGTGATGTCGTCTGACAGATTTTTTACTCTGGAATGAAATAATAATATGGATTCTTTTTCTTTTTCTAAGTTAGTTGACTGTAATTTCATGTTTTGAATAGAACAATCTGTCTTAATGTTTTCTATAGATGTTGTGAGAATTAATTTTATATTGGCTAGAATATGTTCCTGATCCTTTATGGCAGCCGTGCACAACTTCTTGGTTTTTTTATAAATTTTGTTAATTAATAATTTTTTCTCAGTTTTTATACAATTGATGATTTCTAATATTTTATTTTCGCAGTCTAATATCTTTTCTTGAATAGATGTATTTTGGTCATTAAAAACAATTTCGCAATGCAGAGATTTGATATCTCTTATTGTTTCCAAATGTTTGTGTAAATTTGATATTTCATCTTTTGATAATGCAATTTCAAATATTGTTGCGTAAGGGTCTATGCATGTAAAAATATATTTGCCGTTTTTGAAGGTGGATTTTATGATGTTGCTATTTGCTAACTTTTCAGTACTCGCTGTTATGGATTCGATTGAGTTGATGATTTTATTTGATTTTTCTTTTAAATCTGAGAATTTAGAATTATATGCGAAATTTAAGTGGGTTGGACTAGGAATAATATCGTCAGCAATTCCAATTCGATTTAGAAAAATGGCAACTTGACTTCTTCCCGGGAAATTAAATACACTCATGCTTTTTTCGTTTGTTTTTTCTGTTTTAAATGTAAGTTGAGTTATTATGTTTTTTATTTCTTCAATTAGTTCTAGCATTGATTTTGTTTTGGAAATAACATTTTCGCGAATTTTTTCAGCTTCTAATGATAGTTTTTCAGACATATATGGATCCGAATTTTCTAGTTGGAATGCTCGTGTTTCTAAATCATTTATTATTTCATTTTGTGATTTGTGAAAACTGACTCTTTCTTCATCTATATGATTAATCAATTGATCGTAGCTTTGCATTAATTTGTGATGCAATTTCCATTCGTCTGTTTGATTTAAGGGACGATTCACAACATTTAGCCAATTAGTTCCATGCTCTCCTGGAAGAGAATATAGACAGAGATTAAATAGTTGATTCTCTTTTACTAAAGATTGTATCATTAATTGAACATGATTTTCTGAAATTAATTTATCATTTTCAGTATAGAGAATAAGTTTTTTCCCTTCTGTTTTAGCGATATTATCAACAACAGACCAATTTGGTGCGAAATAGCTCAGAGCTTTAGAGGTAACATGTATGAAATTTTGCGAACATATGTGACCAATGGAATCATTCATGAAAGTGTAAATTTTTTCCTGAGATAATTGATGAAAATTTGCATAGGTTTGATCTAAAAAAAGATGAGCTTTAGGATGTTTACTTGCAGCATGAGCAGCAGGTCCCCCACTCATGCAAAGTGCTTTGATGAGGAGACGATCACTGGAAATATGAGATCTTGCCAAAGCGAAATCACAGGCTGCTTCATAGTCTAATTTCAGCCCTTCTCCACTTGGGATTCCATCACTTTCACCATAACCTCGAAAATTGAAGAGGACAACATTCATTCCTTTGAATAAAAAGTAGAGGGCTTCTTCTTTATGCATGGCATAGACGCCTAAAATTCCACTTGAGAGGATGACGGTTCCGCCCGTTGATAGTGTATTTATTTCTGTTAGGGTTGTTGTTGTATTTTTGCTTAAATGGTCTTTATCAATAAAGAAATCACCTTGGTAGGAGCATCGTATTAATCCTCCTCGGAATTTATTATCCAGAGCAGTATGGAAATAAAAGTCAGGCATCAGAACACATTTATTGTTGCACAAATCTTCTACCATAACCCATCCGGATCCAAATATAGGGCTTTCCGGTGTAAAGTTGGCGATTCCTTTAAGTTTATTAAGCGTTTGAATAATATGATTTTTATTATTTTTATAATCATCGATTGAAAAGGCGAGACCTCTAAATTCCTCTTTATGTTCTTTGTCGACAGCGCACGTGTAAGTGATATGTTCTCCACCGAATTCTTTAAGTTTTTTTCTGAACTTATGAGCATCTAAGTACATTGCATCTAATTGTATTCCATCTTCACTATAGATATGAACATGTTCACCCCCAATTTTCTCAAATAATGTTCTAGTCTTTACCCCTTTTTTGACATAAGAAATGATTTTCTCAAGTTCGGTGCTGATCTCCTCTATTCTCAGAGCTGTTTTTTCGATTATTTCTTCATGTTTGCTATTTTGCTCAATCTCTTCGAGGGATTGTTTCTTCTTTTCTAGTGATTTAAGTTCATTTTCTAGTCTTAATCGTTTTTCTTTTTCACCAAAGGGTGGAAATGCAATTTCCGCGATTTTTTTTGAAATTATATTGACGTTTTTTCTCTTTGAAGAGCTGTTTTTGTCATTCGTTTTGTTTTCTGTTTCATTTGGTATTATGTTGATGATTTTCGATTGGATTGAATTATAGAGCTCCATTGAGAGATGGAGTGTGTTTTCATCAATTTTCAATTCGGGCAACATGAGTTTATTGAAAACTAAATTAGCTCTTTTTTTGATTGATTGAATTTTCTCTAACTCGTTAGTTGTTAATGAGTTGGGTTTAATGGATTGTTCGATTTCTATACAATCTGTTAGGATGTTGTTAAGTTCTTTAACTAAATTTAATGACATAATAACCATTTTTTATTTGTTTTTTATTAAATTGTATCATGTTGTTAAATAATTTAAAAATTAATTGCAATTAATTGAATTGTTTTTTATAAATATTGAATGAACATACTGATAATGAAGAAGTTGCGCAACACGCTTTTCAAGTGGAAGGGGTATAGACCTTTTCTCAAAGTCACATAGGTTTTAGAACAGGTCTAATGCCGCTATTCTTCTGCTGTCTTTGAGGGCTGGTCGAATTGGATGTTGTTGTAAAAGGCGGGGAGCGTCGCAGGGCAAGCGGGGAGCTTGATGTGAGGCTGAGCGAGTCTAGCTGGTTTCCAGTGAAAAATAGGACTGATGGGCATGTGTTCGACAAGAAGAGCTTCTGCTTGGTCCAAAATTTGTAGTCGTTCTTCCGTTGTTGTAGCGTAATTAGAGTTTTCAAGGAGTTGTATGAAGGCGGGGTTTTCCCAACCTGAATAGTTCTTGATATTGAGCTTAGATTTGAATCGCTCAAGAATGCTCATTTGATCTGTGTATTGCGCTAGCCAAAGGCCTTGCCCTGCTGTGTAATTGCGTTGAAAGAAGTTGCTTTGCAGCGTTTTATATTCGTGCTGTTCGAGCTTTACGCGCACGCCGAGTGTTTTGAACCATTGTTGCTGGATAATTAGAGCAGTTTTTCTGTCTTTTTCAGTATTTGGATAGCAATAAACAACTTCTTCTAAATCTTTCGCGCTGTGAAGTCCTAATTCTTCTAGTCCTTGTTGTAGGTGGTGTCTTGCTTCTTCTACAGCGTGATCGTGAAAGAAGTTTTTTTCTTCACGTTTAAGAGCTACCGGAATTGGGCCTAAGGCTGCTGTTTCGTTGATCTCAGAGATGTTGTTTACGATCTCTTTTCTGTTCATAGCAAGAGCGAAGGCTTGTCTAATGTGCTTGTTATTAAAAGGAAAGCGTTCTGTATTGAAAAAACAAACGGTTGATCCTGCCTCGCAAAAAGTAGAAAGTATGGGATTTTTTGAATATTCTCTCAGGGCATCTAGAGCAATGGGTGAGAGTTCAGAAGCAATAAAATCTAGTTTTCCATTTTCGAATAAGTAAAATGTTGTCATTTCATTGTCGATAATACTGATATGAAGTGTGTCGATGTTAATGTTGCTTGAGTTCCAGTAGTGAGGATTTTTTACAAGAACGCATTCTTGATTGTGCTTTAAGCTTTTTAAGAGGTAGGGACCATTGCAGACCAAATATTTTCCCGGCCGGTTGGCCCAGTCGGGATGATCACGCGTGATCTTTGTATGTACGGGAGCAAAACTGCAGAAAGCGGCAATTTCTAAGAAATAAGGCGTAGGGGTATTGAGTGTGACTTCGAATGTTTTAGAGTTGATGGCTTTAATTGCAACAGCATCTAAGGAAACTTGCCCTCTTTTTGCAGACTCTGCATTTTTAATAGGAAAAAGAAGATGCGCTGTTGGGCTTGGAAAGGAGGGATTTAAGTGAGTTTTCCAAGTGATTTCAAAATCTTCGGCGGTGATGGGGCTGCCATCCGACCAGTTAGCATCGCGCAGGTGGAAAGTGTAGGTGAGTCGATCCTCAGAGAGGTCGATCTTTTCGGCAAGGGCTGGTTGAATGGTTCCATCTACAGCTGTCGTTGTTAGACCCTCGAACAGCAAGAAATGAAAAAGAGAAGAAACGACTTCCCCGCCTTTCCGCGGATCCAAAGTCGCGGGATCGCGGTTAACGCTGAAGTGTAATACCTTTCCGGGCACTTCCCTTTGAGAGTGTTGTTCGCAACCTGTGCAGAAAATTAACAAGAGTAGAGATGATAAAAACCAATTGAGCATAAAACAACCCCAAAAAAGAGAGTATATATACACAATTGGTTTTTATATATGCAATGTTAATCTTTCATTGAGAGAAGGAATTCAACGTTGCTATTTGTCTTTTTTAATCTACTCAATAAAAGATTCATTGCATCGACAGGCGTTAAATCCGCAAGAGCTGCTCGTAGAAGATAAATTTTTTCCAGCTCCTCTGGATGATAGAGAAGCTCTTCTTTACGCGTACCACTTTTGATAAGATCGATTGCAGGATAAAGACGTCTATCGGCAAGGCGTCTATCTAGGACAAGTTCCATGTTGCCGGTACCTTTGAACTCTTCGAAGATCACTTCATCCATGCGTGATCCAGTATCAATGAGTGCAGTTGCAATAATAGTGAGAGAGCCGCCCTCTTCAATGTTTCGTGCAGCACCAAAGATTTGTTTTGGTTTGTGAAGTGCATTAGCATCTACACCGCCCGAGAGAATTTTGCCGGAGTGGGGTTGAACGGTGTTGTAAGCTCTTGCAAGACGCGTAATCGAGTCTAGAAGAATGACAACATCATGGCCATATTCAGCAAGTCTTCTCGCTTTTTCAATGGCCATCTCCGTCACTTGGACGTGTCTTTCAGGAGGCTCATCAAAGGTGGATGAGACCACTTCCCCTTTTACGCTGCGAGTCATGTCGGTGACCTCTTCTGGGCGCTCTCCAATAAGGAGAACGATGAGAACGACGTCGGGATTGTTTGTTGTGATGGCGTTAGAGATGTTCTGTAGAATGATCGTTTTGCCTGATCGAGGAGGTGCGACGATTAATGCTCTTTGCCCTTTTCCAATTGGAGCTGCAAGATCCAGAACGCGTGTTGTCAATTTATCTTTTGTCGTTTCCATGACAAGACGGGTGTCGGGATAAAGGGCTGTTAGGTTCTCAAAAAGAATTCTATCGCGTGCTTTTTCAGGGGACGTATTATTGATTTTATCAACTTTAAGCAGAGCGAAATATTTTTCTTTTTCTTTAGGAGAGCGGATGGTTCCATAAACGGTATCTCCCTTTTTGAGATCAAAACGACGGATCTGTGCCGGAGAGACGTAAATATCTTCAGCAGAGGGAAGATAATTATAGTTAGGCGAGCGTAAAAAACCAAAGCCGTCGGGCAGAACTTCAAGGACGCCTTCGCCAACGAGTGTCTCGTGAGGACTTTCAGATTTTGCTTTTACAATCTCGAATACCATTTGAGATTTAGTTAAGGCTCCTAAATTTTTAAGACCCATATTGCGTGCATATTGGGTCAATTGGTCGATATTCATCCGCTGTAATTCGGAGATCTTAATGATCGTTTCTGGAAGCGGCTGAGAAGCTTTCTCTTCAGATTCTTGTGGATGAGCAATGGTGTCTTCTGGATTGTTCATTGCGGATGAAGCTCCTTTAAAAATAGATTAAGGACGTTTGTTTTGAGTTGTTCTAAATCGCCATTATTGACGATTGTAAAATTTGCTTGTTTAGCTTTTAGCTCTTGTGGCAATTGTCTTGTCATGCGCCTATGGTATTCTTGGGTGGAGCCAAATCTTTCGGTGCATCGCTTTTCATCTGCCACAACGGCCACGATAAAATCATAGAAATTTGTGTTTTTTTCACTTTCATACAGTAATGGAATTTCGGCGACAAAAATGGAATATTCAGGTCGATCTTTAACTTGCTCGTAACGTTTCTCAATCTCATTAAATACGGCAGGGTGTAAGATTTTTTCCAGAGCATCTAGTTTTTCAGGGCTTGAGAACACGCGTTCAGAAATTTTTTTTCGATCAAATTCTTCACCACTGAAAATATCAGTGCCCAATAATTTAACTACTTGTTGGCCAATGTTGGTATGCGGAGATAATAGTTGATGGACAATCTCATCGGCGCTGATTACATACGCACCACAGCTTTTAAGGATTCGGCAGACGCTTGTCTTGCCTGCGGCAAGGCCACCAGTTATAGCTACTTTTCTCAAAACTAGCACTCTTCCCAATTTTTTCCAATGGAAATATCAACGAGAAGGGGAACTTTGATCTCAAGTACCCCTTCCATGATTTTTTTGACATGACTCTTAAGTTTCTCAATATGAGGGTCTTGGCATTCAAAAAGAAGTTCATCGTGGATTTGTAAAATCATCCATCCTAAGTCGGGTTGCTTTTCGAGGAGTTGATCGATTTGAATCATCGCAAGTTTAATTAAATCAGCAGCAGTGCCTTGTAAAGGCGTGTTGATCGCAAGCCTTTCAGCTGCAGCGCGCAGCATTGGATTTTTACTGTCAATTTCAGGAATGGGTCTTTGCCTACCGGTAATTGTGACAGCCCTGCCTGTTTTGCGTGCGCATTCTTTGCAAAATTCAAGAAATTCTTTTACTTTTTTGTAGCGCTTAAAATAAGTGTCGATAAAGGCTGCAGCTTCTTTAAATTCGATGTCGAGTCCCTGTGAAAGCCCGAAAGCTTGTTGGCCATAAAGAATGCCAAAATTGACGGCTTTAGCGCGATGACGCATTTCTTCGGTTACCGCATCTAAAGGAACATCGAATACTTCAGAGGCTGTAAAAGCATGAATATCCTCACCCGCATTGAAGGCTTTTAGAAGTAAAGGATCCTCGCTTAAATGTGCCAAAATGCGAAGTTCGATTTGAGAATAATCGGCAGAAAGAAAACTCCACCCTCTTTTTTCAGGGCGGAAGGCACCACGGATTTTACGGCCTTCAGAGGATCTGGCCGGGATATTTTGTAAATTAGGATCTTGACAGGAGAGTCTGCCGGTTGCTGCTACAGATTGATTGAAAGTGCAATGGATTCTTCCCGTTTTTGAAAAAATCTGATGAGGCAGCGTTTCAACATAGGTGGAACGCAATTTTTCAAGCGTTCGGTATTCAAGAACTTTTTTAATAATGGGAGAATGTTCTCGAAGAGACTCAAGGACATCTGCAGAAGTGGAATATCCCGTTGTTGTTTTTTTAGGGGGCTTGATTCCCATTTTTTCAAAAAGAATAACGCTTAATTGTTTTGGAGAGTTAAGGTTAAATGTCTCTCCTGCTAGTTTATGAATATCATGCTGAAGATGCGAGAGTTTTTTATTGAGATCTAGCGAGAGTTCTTTTAATCTTTCTGTATCGACAAAAATTCCTTTGCGCTCCATGCGCAGAAGAACGGGGATGAGAGGGAGTTCAATTTCGTTGAAAAGAGAGGCGACATTTTTTTGCTCCATCTCTTCTGTTAAAACATCTTTCAATCTGCACGTGTAGTCGACATCCGCGCAACAGTAAGGAACCACTTTTTTGATAGGGACATCCTCCATTGAAATTTGGTGCTTTCCTTTGCCAATTAAATCTTCGATAGGGATTTTTACCTTTCCAAAGCGTTCCAATGAGAGTTCGTCTAAGTTGTGACGCATTTTTTCGGGTGCGACAAGATAAGATGCAATCATTGAGTCAAAAGAGATGTCGGAAAGATCAAAGCCTTCGTTTAAAAGAACATGAAGATCGTATTTAAGATTGTGTCCGCACAGGCTAGGGCCGTGTTTGCTAAAAAGATGTATCAGTTCTTGAATGATCTTTTTTTTGCCGAGATCTCCATTGAGTGGAATGTACCAAGCCTCAGAAGGATGCAGAGCAAATCCAATTCCTACAAGATGTGCATACATGGGTCTGATATCTGTTGTTTCTGTATCAATGACAATCTCTTTAGCGGGTAGCAGTTTTTCTAGAAGATGTTTTAAAGACGATTCATCATCGACAAGATGATAAGAAACATCCTCTTCCTTTTGAGTTGCGGGGGTTGCAGACGGTTTCAGATTTTGTAGAAGTGACAGGAAATGCATGTCTTGATAGAAGGCTTTAAGCTCATCGAAGGAAGGCGTTTTAAGAGAGAAAAAAGTTTTGTCTCTTGGAAAATCAACCGTTTTATCAATTGTTGCAAGTTTGCGACTCATTAGAGCGATTTCCTTGTCATTTCTAAGTGTTTCTTGTTTTTTATCTCCTTTCACTTTTTCAGGATGTGCAAGTAAAGCATCGAGTGTGTCAAATTGTTGTAAAAGAGTGCTTGCTGTTTTTGGTCCAAATCCTTCAAGGCCTGGAATATTATCAGAAGCATCTCCGACAATTGCGAGATAATCGACAATCTGATCAGGACGCACTCCATAAATTTCCTTCACCTTTTTTTTGTCGATCAGAAGATTATCCTTGTGGACATTGATCACGAAAACATGGTCTGAAACGAGCTGACACATATCTTTATCGCTTGTACAGATAAAAACTTTTGTTCCTTGTTTTTCTGCCCATGTTGCAATACTGCCAATTGTGTCATCCGCTTCTACGCCTGGTATGGAGAGAGTTGGAATTCCGGCTAAATTGCAAAATACAAGAGCTTTTTCGAGTTGAGGAAAAAGATCTTCCGGCATCCCTTTTCGATGACTTTTGTATTCGCTAAAAATATCTGTACGACTTTTTTTGTTGTTAGGTCCGTCAAAGACCGCTACAAGATGATTTGGGGAGAGTTCGTCGATCAGTTTAAAAAAGGAGCGAATAAAGCCATACAGGGCGTGAGTTGATTCCCCCTTTGGATTTGTCATAGGATGAATCGCATAGTAAGAGCGAAAAAGAAAGTTGACAGCGTCGATGAGGTAAAGTTTATCTATGGGCATAGAGGAGTGTAAAGATAGAGGAACTTACCACTTAGCTCTGTGCTAAGATTGGAGCCCAGTTGAAACACGTGAGTGACTTTCCCTGTGAGGAAACTTGACTTGTTTTCAATGAGGGATGAGACAAAAGAATTAGGAGATTTAAGAGAAACCACCTGATACGGTGTATCAGCCGCAATGCCGGCTGCAGCAACAAGTGCTGTAAGGGCATCTTCATATTCACTGTCTGCTACGTCAATATAGCCAATTTTCTGTGCGTCGCGGGCGCTAAAAACATGCGCTCCGTATTCGTTAATCAGTTTTTCTTTGTTGATTTGAGGACGGCTTGTCACCATCACATTGACAAAACGCTCATAGAGCTGATCCATAATAAGGCGCAAAGAAGCGTCTTCGTCGGGTTTCCAAGGACGGAAAGGGTTGAGCATGTCTTTATCCTTTCCTTCCGTTAACGTTAAGGAGTCAACCCCAATTTTTTTCATCAACTCTGAAAAATTGAAAGTTGGACCTAGGATGACACCAATGGAGCCGATCATGCTGTCCGATGTTGCGTAGATTTTGTCCGCAGCAGCTGAGATGTACATCCCACCTGATGCGCACAATCCATCCACAAAGGCATAAATGGGGATGTTGTATTTTTTCTTGTAATTCATGAGAAGTCGATCGATGCTATCTGCATCATTTGCAATGCCCCCCGGAGTATCGATATGTAATAAGACCGCTTTGACTCGGTTATTTTCTAGAAAGTTTTCATGCGATGCATGTAAAACTTCTTCGATAGCATCTGCGCTCAATTTATCTTCGCCAATGATCCCATGGACATCGATTCTTAGAATGACAGGGACGCTTTCTGGAAGAAGTTTACGATTGCCTTGAGCATCGGGGGCAATCGAAATTTCTAATTGTTCAGGAGGAAGAATCGTGGGTCCAGAGAAAAGAGAGAGTCCTAAAGCAACGATCGCTACAGCAAATGTAATGCCAATAATCGCTGCAAAAGCTGTGCAGAACGTGCGCGCAGCTGAAGAAAAAACTGACTCTCTTGAAAATTGCATAATGTCTCCCCGCTTTCTTGTATTGTAAAAGGATCTTCCCTTTTTCAGCTAGGAATACTAATATAACCTGTATGGAAGGTTATTTTTGGGTTGTTAAGATTCTGGTTGTTGTTGCAGTTCTTGTTGCGGTCAACTATGCGATTAAATTTTCACTGAAATACATACAGCACAAATTTTCGTTTAAATATCCTTTGTGGAAAAAAAATCTTGAGTCAATCGTTTATTTTCCCGCTCATATTGCTCTATGGATCGTTGGTGTTGCCTATACTTTAGAAGTATTTGGTTATCAGTTTAATTTGTGGATTGCCCCGACAATGCTGACAAATCTTAGAAATGCACTTGTCGTTGCGTGCCTTACATGGATTTTGTTGAAGTGGAAGCGAGAGCTTCAAGATGTATATACGGCTAAAGCCGCTCATTTTCAGGTTGCATTCGTTGTAGGCAGAATAGGCTCTGTCATCATTGTTGTTCTAGGCGGTATGATGATTTTACAAATCTTAGGCCTTGATATTATGCCTTTGATTGCGTTTGGAGGAATTGGTGCCGCAGCAATCGGTTTTGCAAGCAAGGATGTGATTGCGAACTTTTGTAGCGGTGTCATGATTTATGTCACCCGGCCATTTACCATAGGAGAATGGATTCTTTTGCCCGATCGAAAAATGGAAGCGATTGTTGAGGAGATTGGTTGGTATATGACAGCCGTACGGGACAAGGAAAAAAGACCCATCTATCTACCTAATGCGATCTTCTCTCAACAACTGGTGATCAATTCTTCGCGTATGTCGCATCGTAGAATTTTAGAAAATCTTAGTGTGCGTTACGACGATTTTTCAAAAATAAAGCCTTTAGTGGAAGAGATTAAAAAGAAAGTAGCAGCTCATCCGCGGATCGATACACATCTTCCCCTCCTTGTTTTTTTCAACGCGTTTAAGGAATTTTCTCTTGATATTCATCTCGATATTTACACGCTAGCCACGGGATACGAAGAGTATCTTTTAGTTAAGCAAGAAGTACTGATGAGCATCTATGAGATCATTCTTGCTCATGGCGCCGCAATGCCCTTCCCTACGCGCACGCTTTTCATGCATAACTCTTAAACTCCGAATTGTGATCTATTTACGGAAAAAAGATGAAGCTAATCAGGAGCGATGGGAGCTGGTTTTTTGATTTGACAGAGTTCGATGAATGCGAGTAGGCCAAAGACAAAGAAGAGAGCAAAAATGTACCAGCCTACAGGAAATTGGAGGGTTAGAGCAATCAACACAAAGAATTGGAGTGCTGTTGTCGCTTTGCCCCAACGGATGGCTCGACATACGTAAGCATTCCAGTGTCCCGACAAACTTAAGTAGAGTCCAAAAATACAGAGGAAGAAATCACGTGAAAGCATGGCGCATGCCTGCCACGTTTCTAGTTTTCCTTCCATCATCATGACTCCGAGTGCAAAGAAAACAAAAAATTTATCCATTGCAGGGTCTAAAATGGCGCCAAATTGAGAGGTGCGCGTATATCTGCGTGCGATATATCCATCGATGCTATCAGTCACCATGGCCAGGATGATTGCCGTGATTCTCCAGGAAGTGTTTTCCACTAAGAAAAGAAACGCTAGAGGCGCGCGTAGAAAGGACAAGCTATTAGATAGATTTATCATGTGAAATCGGTCTTTTTCTCTTTTTATACCAGATGATCCCAATTACAGTCACACTGAAAGCTGCAAAAATCAGAAGATTAAACAGCTTCATAGAATTAATGAGCGTTTCATAGTTGTTTCCTAAGCTATAAAACAGAAAGAAAAAACCAGTGCACCAAATGAGACAGGCGAGGGCGTCTAAAGAAATAAATTTAATAAAAGGCATGCGACTGATTCCGGCGCTCATAAAAAGGCAGTTGCGCACCCCAAAAGGAATGAATCTTCCGAGAATGAGGGCAAAAAGTCCTCTTTTTTCATAAAATTGGCGCGCTTTTTCAAGTCGATTTTTGCTTAAGATTTTGGAAATAAAGGGGATGCGTAGAGCAAGAGGGCCAAGATAGCGACCTATCCCATAAGCGATCCAGGCGGAGAAGTAGCACCCTAGGAGGACGCTCAGGTAGAGGGGGATCGTTTGCTCAGGAAGCATTCTTGCAGCTATAAGAGCGCTTAATATGACAAGAACGTCAATACTGATGGGAACATTCATTCCGGCCAGCAGAATTGCCCCAAAAACGGCAAAATGGGCATATTGGCCGTGGGCGACGATAAATTCGGTTAAAGAATCCATGGGCCCTATGATATAGCATGTTCTTTTCAATTCCCAGGCTTTTTTTTGTATAAAAATAATTTTATTTAAGTCTTTGACCTGCAAGCTAATATAATTACTTGATTGTTATTTAATTTTATAGTAATATCTAGTTTATAAAATAAACAAAATAAATTACGGTGGTATAATGTCTGTGTCTATAGAAAGCAAACAAATCGTTGAAGAAAGAGGTTTTTTTAATTTTTTTAGAAGCTCCAAAAAAAAAGATACAGTTGAAGATAATACAGATAAAGTCGCTTCTAAAAATATTGGAAAAGAAAGTTCTCAATCAATCGTTAAAGAGCATGGTATGTTTAATGTCATCGGGAGCGCTCCAGACATTTTCAGCAAAATACTAGAAGATTTTAAAAGTGAAACATCTGAAGAAAGTGAGTTGGTTAAGAATATTTCCGCTATCCTAGACAAGTTAGGTGCTCAAGCAACGCTTTTATTAGCGGGTGAAAATGGATTGAGTGCAACAACGATTGCAGCTTTGCGAAAGGGAATAGAAAATTGGATTGCTGAATGGGCGGGAGAAGAGAGCTTGGGCCAAGATTCAAATATTCCTGAGATAGCAAATAAAGCTTTGGCGCATGCGACAGAAACTACTGTTCAAGCGGCCATGAAAGGGTTTACACAAGCAGTTGTCATAGCACTTCAGGGAGAGGCGAAACGCATTCAGGAAGGGACTGTGAATGTCGTTGACGACGAAATTGTACTAAACGTTCCAGCTCAGCCTGTCCAAAGTAAGCTTTTAATAGAAGCGGTTAACGAGGCGCTTAATAAGATTTTGGGAAGTAACATTCTATGTACTGCTGAAATTGCATCTAGAATTTTATTGAAACAAGAGCTCCAAGAGCTGGACCGGGGGTTAATAGGTGCCTTGGAAGAAAATGCTGCTGAAGCGACATCAAAGATCTTATTTAATAAAAAATTTGAAGAATTGGATAATGGATTAGCCGGTGCTTTAGAAGAGACTGTCCATAATGTGATGCAACCTTATTTTGCATCATTTATAGAGATTTCTAAATCGATTGAGGAAACAAGGCAAAAAGTGGATAAGGAGCTGCCAAGAATTGCTGAATCTTTAGAAAGAATAGGTCTTCTTGCTGCAGCGATTGCAAGAATTTTAAATGCGATTAGTGATTTTTTTGCACAAATATTTAGTGCGAAAAAAGAAGTTTCCGTAGCTGTAGCCGCTGTTGAGCTAAAGGTTAGTGTTAATGATGTCCCTACGAACGCTAACGATGAAAACGAATTGAATAATCCCTTCTCATCAGAAGATTGAATAATTTTCTTGGGCGCCTTTCAACCAGAGGCGCCACAGATCATTTTTTCTTGTAAGTTAAATATTTAATATCTTTCAAATTTTTTCTTTTACGTTCTGTCTTAATTAATTGACAACAATGCATTGTTTTGTTTATTATTGCCGTATCTAAAATTATAAATGTTGCGCAATTAAAACAATTAAAGGTGTTTTTATGACGGTTAATAGAATTTCTCAATTTTCATATCAAAATGCTAATCAGAATCCAGTTAAAGAAACAAAAAATGAAGATTCGGATGAAGAAATAAAAATTGAAAACCTCGATGAAGTGCACCCTGACGTTATAATTAACAATGATAATCAGGATGTACAGGAAAGAATTCAAAATCGACCGCTATCTAGTGTAGCTGTAGATGTAGAAACGTTTGCGCAAAAGGTGGACAATGCAAAGAACGAGGGTTTTTTTGATAAGATCAAAAACGTATTCAGTAAAAAAAATAAAGATGTTGTTGCACCATCAGTTAGTGGATCTCCTCAACTTTTAAATCAAAATGCTAATCAGAATCCAGTTGAAGAAACAAAAAATGAACCTTTGGAGGAAGAAACACAAAATAGATTTTCTGAGATTACAGGTGAAAGCGATCAAAATTCATCATCTAATGCAAGTGGTCATTCAAGTAACAATAATATAATTAACAATGATAATCAGGATCTACGGGAAAGACTTCGAAAGCGACCGCTATCTAATGTAAATGTAGAAACGCCTGCGCAAAAGGTGGACAAAGCGAAGAAAGGGGGGTCCTTGGATGCGATTGCAAGTTTCATGGGCCTTGCGCCTGGGCCGCTTGTGCAGGGAATAGTCGATGCATTGCTAAAGGCGTTTGACGGAGATCATGGGGTTGTAGAGCACCTTGTCGAAAAATGGATGGGAGAGCCTTATCTTTTTCAGGGTTTACAAAAAGCTGTAGAGGAGCTCGGTCCACTTGCTGATAATGGGCAAGTAAGTGATGCAGAGTTTACAAAAAAGTTCAAGGAAGTGAAAGACAGAGCTCTCGCAGGAGTTCTTAAACGTTGGTTATCGGAACTGTCCGATGAGGTGTCAGAATCTGCTACTAAGAAAGCGCTAAACACAGCTTTTGATGGAGTTATCGATAAGCTTATGGAAGGCTCTGAAGAGGAAGGGAATCCGCAAGAGGTTAATCGATTAGGAAGACGGGCTACCGTCCTTGAAGTGTTTTCTCATTTTGCAAATAAGGGAACAGAGATTCTTAATAAGAAGGTTCAAGAGCAGCTCTCTCCTCCTCAAAATATAGGTGAGAAGAACATTTACACAACTTTAGAGGCTCTGCTAGATTCGTTTGCAAATAAGGGCGCAGAGATCTTCAGTAAGAAGCTTCAAGAGCAACTCTCCCCACCTCAAAATGCAGGTGAGAAGAATGTTTATACGGCCGTAGAAGCTCTGACAAATTCGCTTGCAGAGCAATTGAGAGAGAAGGTAGAGGATACTGTAAAGGAAGTCGTTGACCCAAGACTTGCGCCTCTTAATACATTTCTTAATGAAGTAACTCATACAATACAACAAGGTAAGAAGGCGTTCAACATTCCGCCTGCTCCGAACCTTGGATCAAGCGAAGTAAGATATGTAGCTACAACGCGCGTCAGCGATAGCAGTAATAATACGACGACGGTTATTTTGGAGCAGCGAGAAGTGAATAATTCAGAGGAAGGCGGTATCCCCAACGTGATGCCTTTTGGTAACGTTCGCGCTAAATTAATGGAATATTTCAACGGTATGTTGGGCGGAGTTGCGGAGAGTGTATTGCCATTTGTCGTTAACAAGTTGGCAAGGGGATTTAAGTATGGTGTCGAACAGGCAAAAAGTCGCATTACACGACCAAAAGAGGGTCAAGATCAAGAAAATGGTGTTGCTGTAGATGATGCTGTATTTGATATCTTGATTGAAGATCTTGAGTTCATTATTGAACATAATGAGCGCCCACCTCTTGAAAAACTTCAGAAGATGCTTGCGGCGATGCGTCAGTTTTCTCAATATGTCGCTGATACCGGTGGGGAGATAACAATTGATGGGATCCCTATTCCTCTTTTTCTTTTTGAAGAAGGTGCAGACTTTGGTGCAACACCGGCCTATGATAATGCGGTGGCTGAAAAAGGAGTAACTCCACAGCGCACTGTCAAGTCAAAAAAACGACGTGAAACCGTTAGCTTGAATCCGTTTAAAAAGAATATTTCTAGATATGCGGGAGCTCTTTTTGTTTACAAGGTGATTGGAGGTCTTAATCCGAAGACAAATTTTTATAGAGATCTTTTTGCGCATGGTAAGAAGGATTCAGAATTAAAGCGGGTCTTTTTTTCAATTTTGGATAAAGCGCATCAGAAAGGTGAGATTTCGATGATTCGTATGTGGGTAACAAAGTTGATGTATTCTCTTGTTCAACCAATATGTAAGCTGCTCATTGAACCTTTTATTGATAATGGTGATAAGCAAACTCGATCTTTGGAGAAAAAAGAAATTGCTGAAGGCACAGTACAGGAATTTATTAAAGAGTGTTGCAATTATAGCTCAAGCATTGTGAATGCGTATCATGAGATTGCTGAAGGTAGAGGAGATCTCTCAAAGGGTATTGATGATGCGATGATGGAAAAACTTAAAGAACCTGCGTTTAACGGAGGCAAAACTCTTAAGGAAAGTCATCTTCAAGCAGCAGAAACGGGTGTTGATGATTTAGGACTTAGATTCACGTTTGCAGATCACTACTTTAAGCGCCTTTCGAGTATGGGCTTTAGTGAAAAATCGATTTTGCGAATTTTAAATCCGCTTATTTCTTTATTAAAAATCATCCCCTATATTGTGGGTTCTGTTTTCCTGTATCCTCTTCAAGAGGTGATGACATGGGGTATGAAGCGCTTGATGAAAACGGTGGCAATGCATGTTGATGTTCTTGACGGTGTTGTTGAGAAAGGTGCATTAGCTGCAGATACGGATCTTAATTTGAAAAGAGCGCTTCTTTTAGGGATCAAAGATTTTTATGTTAATGCGATTACAAACGTCAAGAACCCTGAGGCATCTGCGGCAGATCAAAAGGTTCATCTGTTAGAGGGGGATAAAAAGAAGATTCGTTCTATCATTGCAAATGTGCGTCTTGCCATGGAGTATAGCGGTGTCGATACGGTGGATGATCTTGCAGCAAAGATTAAAAGCAAACGTGAGCCTGCAGAAAAAACCTTTTCTATTTTCGGCATAGGGCTGGATCTTGGTGAAGAGATTGATAAAAAAGTCAAAAAGAGCATTGTTGATAAAGTTGCAGAGATTTATGAGAGAGCAATGGATGAGAATCTTTTGGCGCAACAGG
Source organism: Parachlamydiales bacterium (assembly GCA_027316765.1). Classification (GTDB taxonomy): domain Bacteria; phylum Chlamydiota; class Chlamydiia; order Chlamydiales; family Rhabdochlamydiaceae; genus DAHVFY01. Next base: position 71,973 of record DAHVFY010000001.1, read on the forward strand.
TCAATGGTATTAAGGAAATGATGAATAATGCTTTTGATCAGAAAAATTCTTTAGACACAAAATCTCTTAAGAAAGAAATTCAGCGTTTAGAAAGAGAAAATGAGCAACTTCTAGAGGAATTGATTCGTACAATTGTAAAAACATTTGTAGATGAACAATTTGATATGTCAGGCGGTAAGCAAATCAGAAATAAAAAACTTAATGCCACAATTACAGCTTTCAAAGAAACAATAGTAATTTATGTGAAAGGTCAAAAAGAAAAAATTCAGCAATTAAACCTTGCTGCTCCTGGGATCCGACAAGAGATTAAAGTTCTGCGCAAGCAAGCTGTTAAATCTGGTAAAAAGGTCACGGATATTTTATTAGAGCCGAAAAATAAAACGTTGAAGGAAAAGCGTTATAACACGTTTGTACAGCTGCATGCCGCCTATCTTCGCTCTTTGGATCAATTACACAATCAGCCAAGTGTTGAGAATCAGAACGCTGCTCGGGTTGCATTAGAAGATTTACAAGCCTGGCAAAAAGGAATTCCATTTGCAAAGGGAACAAATATAGAGCTATTTCCTGAGCTTGTGGAAAAAGTTGTGAGCTTTATCAAAGGCGGAGTGCGCGATCATGTTAAGCAACAAGCTGAAGAGTTTAAGGACTTGATGCTTAAGCCCTACAATATTATGGGTGTTGCAAATATGGGAGTTGCGATGTATGCCGATAGACGCTTTCCCTTTCAAAAAGCCAAATAATAGCCTTTTTTGTTAGATTTAAGTTCAGCGAGGGTATGCTCTCTCGCTGAAGGTTAATCGATGAGAAAACAGTACGCTCGTATCGCCTTATTTAGCGCGCTTATCTTTGGTTGCGTTTTGTGTATTGCAGCAATCGGTAAAATCTTTTATCCGATTGAAATGCCGCCTCTTTGGAAAACTTTGACACTCATTGTTGCAAGTTTTGAGATTCTTTTTGCTGTTTGTTTATTTCGTTAT
>DAHVFY010000020.1 GCA_027316765.1 Parachlamydiales bacterium
GTTGAACTCGTCATTCAACTTGTAGCTGTTTGTTAAAAAAGTGGGTTACTGCAAATAGGTCACAATTCGGGGTAAAACGTGATTGGCTGCAATTTCTTCTTCAAAATAGGTGTTAGCAAAGTGTAACATGGGCATATACGAGGTAATCATATGGATAGGAAAATTAGAGTGGGAGTTCTTTTTGGTGGAAAATCCGCAGAACATGAGATTTCTTTACTTTCTGCAAGAAGTATAGTTGAAGCTCTAGATCGCAACAAGTATGAGGTTGTGCTTATTGGGATTGATAAGAATGGTGAATGGCATCAACAAATGGAAGATGAGTATCTCTTGAATCGAGATGATCCTAAAAAAATTACACTCAAAGAATCGGATGAAGCTGTGGCACTTGTTCCCAAAGAAAATGGTGAACAATTAGTGTCTTTAACAACTCCATCGATGCAACGCGCAATCGATGTTGTTTTTCCTGTTTTACACGGTACTTACGGAGAAGATGGAACTGTGCAAGGGTTGCTTAAATTAGCTGGGGTCCCATTTGTTGGAGCAAGCGTTTTGGGTTCAGCAATTGGTATGGATAAAGATGTGATGAAACGACTTTTGAGGGATGCAGGGATTGCGGTTGCAAAGTTTCTTGTATGCACGGAAGAAATGGAGATGAGTTTTGAGAGCGTTAAAACAACGCTTGGTGTGCCCTTTTTTGTTAAACCCGCAAATGCGGGATCTTCTGTTGGTGTTAGTAAAGTAGATTCTGAAGAGCAGTTTGCATCTGCTATTGCGCTCTCTTTTAAATATGATCACAAAATTATTATTGAGGAATGTATCTGCGGTCGAGAAATTGAATGCTCGGTTCTTGGTAATCAATATCCAATAGCATCATTACCCGGTGAGGTGATTCCTCAACATGATTATTACTCCTATGAGGCAAAGTACCTCGACGAAAAAGGAGCTCTTTTTGAAATTCCTGTGCATCTGCCACATAATGTAATCGAAGGGATTCAAATGCTTGCAGTGCAAGCCTATCGTACGTTATGTTGTGAAGGTATGGCACGCGTGGATTTCTTTTTAAAAGAAACCGGAGAGATCTATGTGAATGAAATTAATACGATTCCAGGTTTTACAAAAATTAGCATGTATCCAAAATTATGGGAAGTGAGCGGTCTTCCTTTTGCTGAACTTGTGGATCGTTTAATTGCACTTGCCATAGAGCGTTTTGAAAGAGAAAATAAACTTAACTTTAATTGGAAAGAGAATCATGAATCAGCACATGCAATTTCGAGTGGGAGTGGGTCAGAATAGTCACCGATTTTTGCCGCCCGAATCTACAAAACCCTGTGTGATCGGAGGTCTTATTTTTGAAGATGTTCCAGGTCTTTCTGCAGATTCAGATGGAGATGTTGCTTATCATGCAATTTGTAATGCAATCACCTCCCTTACGGGAGTTCCCATTTTAGAGGGGATTGCAAATGATCTTTGCCTTAAAGATGGGATCACAGATAGTCAGGTCTATTTAGAAAAAGCACTCGAATCTTTGGGTATGCAAAAAATCACGCATGTAGCTCTTACTTTTGAGGGAAAAAGACCTAACATCAGTGCCCGAAGTCTTGAAATGCGGCAAAAAATTGCATCCGTCATGCATCTTGATCTGTCTCAGGTAGGGATTACAGCGACGTCGGGATCAGGACTCACAGATGTCGGCTGCGGAGATGGTGTCCACTGTCTTTGTATCCTCACTGTCGTGAATTAAGATGACTTGATAGCAGCTCATGAAAACTTTCCACCCGTGATTGAGGAGAAAATCAATAGACATCGAGGAGGTAGCGTTTGGTTGTGCGAAGGGTTTTGAAGTAGGCTTTTGCATCTTCTTGAGTAAGAGAGCCTTGCTCCATGGCGATTTGTTGCATAGTAGCTTCGACGTCTTTTGCCATTTTATGAGCATCGCCACAGACGTAGAAGATGGCGCCCTTTTGGAGCCATTGCCAAATTTCTTGAGCGTGCTGATAAAGTCTATGTTGAACATAGATCTTGTTTTCCTGGTCTCTTGAAAAGGCGACGTCTAAGCGTAAATGGCGGTTGTCAATAAGTTTTTGCCAGTCGTCTTGATAAAAGAAGTCACTCTTTTCGTTGCGCTCTCCAAAAAAGAGCCAGTTTTTGCCGGTAGCACCAGTTGCAATGCGTTCTTGTAGAAACGCTCTAAAAGGAGCAACTCCCGTTCCTGGACCCACCATGATGATAGGGGTGCTCGGATCTTCGGGTAACCTGAAGACATGAGATGTTTGTACGTAGATTGGAATTTCTGTTGTTCCGACCTCTGCAAGGTGAGAGAGAAAGTGGCTTGCTACACCAAATCTTTTCTCGCCACCGTGCGTAAATGTGAAAACAGCAACGGTGAGATGCACCTCATTGGGATAGGCTTTCAAAGAGGATGCAAGGGAATAAAAACGAGGAAGAAGCGGTCCGAACTGTTCACAGATGGCTTGAAGAGGGATGTTGACGTCTTTGTATTCTTTGAAGAGATCCAGAGGATCGTGCATTGCGAGATATTGGGATAAAAGAGGCTTATTTTCTGCTTGTAGAAGTCGATGAAGGTGATTTTTTTTGTTGTGCTCCATCTCATATTCATGTAGCAATTTTAGGAAAGAGGACGTAAGTCTTGCTAAATTGGCTTTTGTAGTGAGAAACTGTTTTAAGGAAAAAGTGGTCCCTGATCTGGGATCGAGAATTGGCTCAGAGCCACTAGCGCGCAATGCTTCTAAGAGGTGTTCCACAAGGATAGGGTCGTTTTGTGCAAACACTCCGATTGAATCGCCAACTTTAAAATCAATGCCAGAGTTTGTTGTATCAAGAGAAATGTGATAGGTTTCTTTTGTTGAGCCTTGCTGCGTCAACAAGTATCGATCTTTGATCTTAGCAAAAAAAGGGTGTGTTTTATTAATCATACTTGATTTTTTTAGTTAAGACTTGATACATCACTCATTATGATAAGAACATTATTTTTAGTGCTTGGTTTGCTAGCTCTTTCCGGCTGTTATGACACAGCCTATCAGCCCCATTATATCATTTCGCATGAAGACGCAGAAGATGTTACGATGGAGCCCGATGAAACATTACTCTAGAGATCTTGGCAGCTGCGTTTAGCCCAGGCTTTCGTGAGAAGATCTATTTTTTTATTCGAGATGCTGCCGAGGAAATCAATAGAGCGTAAAAATCTGGCGCGTGCTCGATCTTTTCCTAAAAGTTCTACTGAATCAAAAAGAGGGAGACCCGATTTTTTGCCCATGATAGAACCATACAAGATCGGAATCATTGCTTTTTTGTAGTTAATGTCGAATGCTGTTGCAACGTCGTGAGACGCTTTTTCAATGCCCGATCTTCCCCAATTTTCTTGTTCATCTAAGCTCCAGATGACACATTGTAGCATAGCTGCAGCCTTTTCCTTCGCGATTTGAGCGGGACAGAGAAGCTCATCTGTGTAGGTGATGTGGTTAATGAAAAGAAAATTTGACAACTCCATGAACTCAGCAAATGTTTTGATCCTGGTGTGTACGAGGGGCATCAGCCTTTGCATGAAAGCATCATTAAAAGTCCATTCTTTGATCTTTTCCCAGAGTTGATTTTCAGGGATATGATTAATGAGATATTGTTGATTGACCCAATCGAGTTTCAAAACATCAAAAAAAGCTCCTGAGACACCAATCCGTTTAGGATCGAATGCTGCCATGATTTCCTCAAGGGAATAGATCTCTTTGTCATTTGGCATACTGTAGCCCATAAGAGTCAAGAAGTTGAGGAATGCAGAAGGAAGATAGCCGCTATCTCGGTAGTAGAAAATAGAGGTCGGATTGCGTCTTTTTGAGAGTTTTTTACCGTCTTTGCCAAGAAGAAGAGGCATGTGAAGGAATTCAGGAGGAGTCCATCCGAAGCTTTCGTAGAGAAGAATATGTTTAGGAGTTGAACTCATCCACTCATCTCCACGGATCACGTGTGTGATCTCCATTAGATGATCGTCAACGACATTAGCGAGGTGGTAGGTAGGAAATCCGTCTGATTTTAGTAGAATTTGGTCATCGATATCTGCCCAAGGACATGTAATTCTTCCTTTGATACCATCCTCGTAGACACATTCGCCCGTAAGAGGGACTTTTAGACGCACAACGAACGATTGCCCTTCTGCTTCTCTTCGAGCGACCTCTTCGGGTGTGCAATTGCGATAACGCCTGTCGTAGCCGATCTTTTGACCAAGCTTTGCCGATAGTTCCCGCATTTCTGCAAGCTCTTCAGCTGTTGCAAAACATTTATAAGCCTTTCCAGCGTCTAGTAATTGCTGCGCGTATTTTCGGTAGATGTCGTACCGTTCTGATTGTCTATAAGGACCAAAAGGACCGCCTACATCAGGGCCCTCATCCCATCTGATGCCTGCCCAATGGAGCGCTTTATAGATGTTCTCTTCATATTCAGGGCGCGAACGCGTTCTGTCGGTGTCTTCAATGCGCAGAATGAATTGACCATTAAAACGGCGAGCGAAGATGAGATTAAAAAGAGCCATGTAGGCCGTGCCTACGTGAGGATCCCCCGTTGGAGAGGGCGCAATTCTAACGCGTACTGTCATGATAGATGATGCCTTAAAAAAACCTGTATGCGTATATTCTCCACTTAACCGGCTTTTGCAGTCAAGGAATTTTCGCTGAGAAGAAAAACCATATCCTTCATAATATTGATCGTTTCTGTTAATTGAAGGTCTGATTCACCAAAAGCTTCTAAATCTTCAGAAACAAATTCTTTTTTATCGAGTTCTTTAAGAAAATTTTGATAGTTTTTGTTGTGCACCATTCGTTCAGATGAATTCTTTTTAAGCGTTTCAAGCTCGTCTGTGTATAGAGAGAGAATGGTTTGTAGGTCGAACTTGTAAAGCTTGACGATCTGTGGGCGGTGGATTGCTGGGATGTCATCAAGATTATCTTCGAAGTTTGGAGCTATATTGTCTGGTTCAAGAGGGAATTTTGCAAATTTCTCTCCAATTTCCATTTTCGAATAAAGGCCTGGAACGATGATATCGGATGTGACTCCTCTGAGTTGAGGACTTGTTCCCGATACGGTGTAGTATCTTCCCCGTGTGACTTTATATTCTCCTTTGGGGTCAACTTTTCCATAGCCGACAGATTCTAGAGTAAAGGTCTGAAATGTGCCTTTACCATAGGTTTCCTGATCTCCAACAACGACTGCTCTACCGTAATCCTTCAATGTTTGGGCTACAATTTCTGCAGCAGAAGCGCTTACTTTATTAGTAAGTACGATTAGGGGGCCATCCCAAGCAATGTTTTCTTCAATATTGCGTAGATGTTGCACATGGCCTGTGTTGTCTTTGACAGATACAACGACTCCCTTTTTAATGAAAAGTCCGGTTACAGCGACAGCTTGTGGAAGAAATCCTCCTCCATTGTTGCGTAAATCGAGAATAATGCCTTTTAGATTGTGCTCCTCTTTTAGGGCGTCGATTGCAAGACGTAGGTCATTTGCGGAAGAGGTGGTAGAGTCTTGATAAAAAGAGAAGAGATGAAGAATACCAATGACCCCATCTCCATAGGGCTCGTGTAGTGTTTCAAGTCTTGTTTCTTTTAGTACAATTTCTCCGCGAGTGATATCGATGTAGTGCATCTCTTCTTGGAGATTTTCTTCTTCACCCGTTTCTCGAATAATTGTTAGGGTGACAGAAGTTCCTTTTGGACCACGGATGAGCTCTACTGCTTCTGTAATGTCCATACCCACTACAGGTTCATGATTAACGGCGATGATTTTGTCTCCAATTTTTAATGAGCCGTCCATTCCTGCTGGACTTCCTTCTAAAATTCTTACAATGGTAAAGCCGTTGATATCATCGCGCAGTTGCGCTCCTATGCCAAAAAGACGTTGCTGGACTTGGATCATAAACTGGTTTGCTTCGCCAGGAGTGAAATAATTAGTTTGTGAATCTAGAGCAGAACTTGTGGCTTTGAGGATCGTTGCAAGAGTTGTCTGCAATCTTTCTTTGGTAGAAACAGCAATAAGCTCCTCCTCCCTATTGAGTCGTCGTTTCTCCATTCTTTGAAAAAAGAGTTCTTTAACGTCGGGTTCGAATTTTTCCGCCGTGTCTAATTGTAAAGATTTTATTTTAGACAGTCGTTCCACCAATTCTTCTTCAGAGCCCACCCATTTAAGGTCTTTAAATTCAGATACTTTGACATCAGTGGGAAGGGAGGTAAGATTGACTCGGTCATCCAAAGAAATGCGTCTTTGGATGGCTGCAATCATGACCTCGTGCATTTCTATAAAAGGTGTAAAACTTTCATTTCTAAAGCTTTGTAGAGCAAAATTGAGCAGTTCGTCGGTTGGCTCAAGCCATTTTATGATATCTTCGCGAATGAGATAAGACTTTTGAGGGTCCATCTCCTCTAAGAAGTTCTCAAAGGAGCGATGCATGATGTCGGGGGTGAGTTCTTGGTAGGTAACGTGAGCCTTGAGAATTTCCTCGATTTTAGTTCGAGCGTCATGAGGGGTCAATTCGGGGGGTTTAGCGCAGCAAAAAGGGGCTAAAACACAAAAAAATAAGAGAAAAATTCGCTGCATCAGCCCCTCCTTTTAACTACGCCATTTTAACTGTAGCTTACAGCAAATCAGATGTTTATCACCATCAAAAAGTCAATATTTACTGCGTCTTTTTGGGTCAAAGATCCTAATAAAAATTGTATTACTACTTGCTCTCAACTCATTTTTATGTGATAATTAATAATCTATGTAGAAGGAATAGGTTTGAAAACTAACAAAAACCTTAAAGCAAATATTTTAAGTAATAAATCGATAATCGAGGTCGGATGCATAAGACCATAAAAATCAATGATTTGAAAAAAATTAAGATAATTGGAGGAACAAAAAATGGATAAGGAGCACAATGAGGGCGAGCTCGTTAATACTTCTGCGCCCATGAAGAAGGTTGTATCTATCACAGAAGCAGCCCGAATCAATAACGTAACAAGACAAGCAATCTATGTTGCGATTAAGCAAAAAAAGTTAAAAGCATCAAAAGATACAACACGGTGGACAATTGACTTAGAGGATTTAGAAGCATATCGTAAGCAGAAATATTCTCGCACAAAGTCGATGTTTAATGGCGAATTGCTTTTTGATAACCACAAAGGTTTTTTCTCGGTCAATCAAGTGGCAAAGATGTTAAATGTGCCAGCTCAAAAGATCTATTATGCAACACGCGTTGGACTTCTCAAAGCTTCACGAAAAGGGGCTGCTTGGGTAATTCACACAAACGATGTTAAACAATACCAAGAGAATTATTTGAGTAAGCAAGAACAAGGGTCACAAGCGATGTAAGCATTGTTTATTGCTTGAACGTTTTTCTTTTTTCTCGAGATAAAAGAAATTGTAAGCCTAGTTGGAATATCCAGCTGGGCTTTTTTTTTGTATGAGACTTCTTTCGAGCAAAGCGCAATTATGGCGTGTCTATTAGACCTCCTCTAAAACTCACTTAAATTTGGGAAGCTTAAATTTGTAAAGCCTGAATTAGACATGTCGGAAACAAAGCACTTCGTGTCCTTGTTCCCCGCTTGCCCTCTTGAGACTCATCTCGCTTTGCCAAATCGCATCCTCGGAGGCGGGATGGGTATAACCCAAATCCCGCACGTGCTGCGCACTCTCCTGCGAGAGCGATTTTGCTGCGCGATTTGAGTCCTCGGGCTGCTCCGGTCTACTCCCTGCTCCGCAGTGTTCATGTACCTTCGCAGAACGAATCTTATTTTCTATCCTCAAACGTTGAAAAATTCATAATTATATAACTCCGATAAAAGATTAAATCGCAGACTAAATCTTTTTCTTCTATTTCTATATCGATCGGAAATGATTTTGAATCGCTTTAGCATCCCTATCACGTTTTCTACTACGATCCTTTCTCGAGCAAGTTCTGTATTATTTTTTTTCCTGTTTTGATAAACAGTGTTTTTTACTTCGTTTCTTTGGTAGAGATGTTCGAACATGTTTTTTTTTGGAGCCCTTGATAACCCGTATCAGCTGCTACGTTAATATCAGGGTGCAGTTTAACTTTAGACTCTTTGAATAATCGATAGTCGTGGCATTTTCCGTTGCTATAGCTCGTACAGATGATCTGTGTTGTTGCTTTATCTAATAACCCAACTTGTCCCCTATCTTGCCCGAGAGGCTAAGCGAGGAGTACAAGATACAAGATTTACGACGAACCCCAGGCCTAAAGACCTGCGGTTCGTCACAAATCTTGCATCTCACCTATCTCGCTATGCACCTAAGACCCTGATTGCTACCAAACCTCGTTTGAGGCTTGGTAGCAATCAGGGTGATAGGGGACAAGTTGGGTTAATACAATCTGCGTTTTGCTTGTGGGTGCCTTATTTATTGGAACGCCCTTTCTGGGTCTTTTTTTTTCTAAGAGCTTCTTCTATAATTTCTTCCGTTTTTTTGAAAGTCTTCAGCTGAACTCCTGTTAATCGACGAAATTCTTCTGGTTTCAGATTTTTAAGATTTTCAAATCTCATGCTATCCTCACGGCCAAATAAGAAAACTCAACGAAAAATTAAAATCTAAATGTTTTTTAATCTCAAGGTTTGAGGATAGAAAATAAGATTCGTTCTGCGAAGGTACACGGACACTGCGGAGCAGGGAGTAGACCGGAGCAGCCCGAGGACTCAAATCGCGCAGCAAAATCGCTCCCGCAGGAGAGTGCGCAGCACGTGCGGGATTTGGGTTATACCCATCCCGCCTCCGAGGACGCGATTTGGCAAAGCGAGGTGAGTCTCAAGAGGGCAAGCGGGGAACAAGGACACGAAGTGCTTTGTTTCCGACATGTCTATTTTGGGCTTTACAAATTTAAGTTTCCCAAACTTAAGTGAGTTTTAGAAGCGGTCTATTGATGACTTATTAGTAATAGGGCGGAATACGGGGGAAGGATATAGCTGGCTTTAAGGGGGTGTCGTTCTTCTGGATGCTCGATGAAGTCTTCAGGAGGGGAAAGTGAAGTGTCGATTACCCTGTACCAGTGCTTATGATGGGGTGATGGAGGGAGGTAAACATGAGCAGGCTCGTAGTTGGCATTGAAAGCGATATAGAAGGCATGCGTTGGGTCCTTGAGTGTATACGCGACAAATCTACTGTGAATTGACCAATCCGGTTCAAAAGGGGTCTTTCCGTGCCAATCGATGTCTTCGGTAGTTAAGAACTGTCTTCTTTCAAAGATCGGGTAACATCGTCTTAATTTAATTAAAAGATGTGTAAAGCGGAAAAAATTTTTAGAGGGGTGATCCCAGAGCATCCAGTTGAGGTTATTGTCTTGGCAATAGGTGTTATTATTGCCATCTTTTGTGTGTAAGTATTCATCTCCCATGAGGAGCATGGGGATTCCTAATGAGATAAAAAGAGCCATTTGAAAATTGCGCGCTTGTTGTTGTCTCAATTGAAGCACTTTTCGATTTTTTGTAGGGCCCTCTTCTCCGCAATTCCAGCTTTCGTTATCGTTCATGCCATCTCGGTTTTCTTCTCCATTGCGTAAATTGTGTTTTTGCTGATAACTGATGAGATCGTATAGAGTAAAGCCGTCGTGAGCTGTAATGAAATTAATGCTATGAATTGGGCCTTCATAACTACCGTAAAGATCTTGTGAGCCACAAAGAGCTGTGGCAAAACCTGGTGCTAAACCATCTGAGCCTTTGATGAATTTTCTGACGGCATCTCTGTATTTTCCATTCCATTCTGACCAGGGACCAAATTTAGGAAAGAGGCCAACTTGGTAAAGTCCGCCCGCGTCCCAAGATTCAGCGATAAGTTTTACTTTTGAGATGATAGGATCTTGCGCCATTGCTTTTAAAAGAGGGGGGTCTTCCAAAGGCATTCCTTCTGTGCTTCTTGTGAAGATTGAGGCCAGATCAAATCGAAAGCCATCGATATGCATTTCTGTGATCCAGTAGCGAAGGGAATCGAGGATAAAAGGGATGACGGCGGGGTGATTACAGTTAAAGTTATTGCCGGTACCTGTGAAATCGATAGGATATCCTTCTAAATTGTGCATGTAGTAGGCTTTGTTATCGATTCCTCTAAAGGATAAAGGGGGGACTTGACTTCCTCCTTCGCCTGTATGGTTGTACACCATGTCAAGGATCACTTCGATTCCATGTTTGTGCAGTTCTAAAACCATTGTCTTAAATTCTTCAATCGTTTTTTTCTCTGCATATCGATTCATTGGAGAGAAGAAGTTGATTGTTGAATAGCCCCAAAAGTTATAAAGAGGAGCTTTTGTCTCAGGATCTTCTCTGCCATATTCACATTCATTGAATTCACAAAGGGGCATGAGTTCAACTGCATTGATGCCAAGTTCTTTGAGATAGGGGATTTTCTCAACAACGCCTAAAAAAGTTCCTGGATGGGAGACTTTGCTAGAAGGATCCTGGGTGAATCCGCGGACGTGCATTTCGTAAATGATCAGTTGTTCTAGAGGAATATCGGGTTTTTTCTCTCCTTTCCATGGGAAAATGGCAGGCTTTGAAACAAGGCCTCTTGGAAAGTATCCTTCTCTTGATGCATCCCAAAGGTGAGGGGTTCCCAATTCTTTCGCATAAGGGTCGAGAAGATAATGGTCCTTAATACGATAGGCATATTCACAAGGAAGAGGAATTTTATCGACGTGAATATGCCAACGATCTCCTGTCTTTTGCATAGGGACTTCGAAAAATGGAAATTTTTCTTTTGCCGCAAAGAAGCAAAGAGTCACACTTTCTGCTTCCCCAGAAAAAAGGGCAAAGTTAAGCCCTCCTTTTGCATCTTGCGTGACGCCAAGGGGGTCGCTAAGCCCGGGATTAATCTTATAATCATTCATAATTTTCAACTTAAGTATCCGGTGATAAAAAATTCAAGTGATTTATGCTTGAAAAGGGGCGGAAATTTCTGTATACTAAAGTATATCTATATAGATGGCTATAGCAGCGAGATCTGATTTTTATTGCAATTTTTTGGAGTCACTGAGAAACTCCTTTTGATTAAGTCGAAATACTCGTTCTATGACTAAAAATTAATTTACCCCTAAAGGAGGACATACACATGTCACTGGAAAATGCAAAAGCTAATCTCAGGGAATTCGGCAAAGAGCTTAATCTAGATTTAGCCTTTGATGAGAATCACACGTGTATTTTGGGAATCGATAATACTTTTTCCCTTCATATCACATTCGAGCCTAATTCTGATCGTCTTTATCTCTACTCACCAATTTTGGACGGTCTACCTAAAGATTCCAAAATCCGTCTTGCTCTCTATGAAGCAATTCTTGAGGGTGCGATGCTTGGCGGTCAAATGGCCGGTGGCGGTGTAGGTGTTGCAGTTCCAGAAGAATTGATCCTGATGCATGCAGTTTTGGAAATGGGTGTAGGTACGGACGCATCTGCGCTTCGTCGCTTTGCTCCTGTTTTTGTTGAAGCTGTTGAAAAATGGAGAGAAAAAGCAAAGAGCATTTGTGAGGGACGCGAAGTGCCAAGAGATGTTCCAGCAGGCGCTTCTCCTCCTGCTTCTGGTCATCATATGCCGAAACCCGGCCAACCTTTTTTCAAAGTCTAAACCTTTTGAGTCGCTTGAGCTTTGTAGCTTAAGCGACTCAGACAAGTTGAGTTATTTAGTTTAAAGAGAGGTCCTCTGGAATCATAGAGAGGGTAGCATACTTACCGCCCATTTCTCGTAAGATAGTTTGCCAGAGCTTTTCTGAAGGGATCTCAAAAATACGGTTTGCAGAGGCGGGGTGCAGAAACCAGTTTCCTGAGAGAAATTCTCTTTCAAGTTGTCCTGCTCCCCAGCCTGAATACCCAAAACAAAGACGTAGGTGAGGCCCGTGAGGATTCATCGCCGACTCCTGAAGAAATTGAAGATCACCACCTAAGTAGACTCCTTCACAAATTTGAATGGTCTGATTTGAGATTTTGTCTGAGGAGTGTAGAATCATCATTTGACCCTGTTGAAGTGGTCCCCCTGCAAGAAGTCTTACGTCAGGATTTACAATCTCTTTGGGGTTTAAAATGTCTTCAGGAAGTTGCATTTCAATGGGCTTGTTGATAATGAGACAAAAAGAGCCGATAGTGCTGTGTTCACAAATTAACATGACGCTGCGAAAATAAAATCCCTCTTCGATTTCAGGACTTGCAATCATCAGTGTTCCCTTAGCTAGATGCGAATAAGGAGGGGAATGCATATTATTTTCCTATTTGGTCGGCTAATTTTTCGTTGAATGTGCGCAAATTCTCTGAGAGTTCGTCAGCTCTTCGTAAAAGTTCCGCAAAATCTTTTTTGAATGGATCGCTTTGCATGATCTCTTCTTTTCTAGGGCTCTGTTCTGCTTTATTGACAAGCTCTGAAATCCTTTCCATTGAAGTGTTAATCTGATCAATTTCTGTTTCAAAGTAGTTTTTAAAGCTGTCAGGGGTGTTTAGACTATCGAGTAAGTTTGCTCGTTGAAGACGAGTGCGTTGCCAGTGTTTATTATGATTAAAGAGGATTCCGTAGTGATTGATGTCATTCATCAGAGTGCTAACTTTATTCATGATATCGGTGACTTTGAGGTAAAGATCAGGGCTTACGATGATTTTTCCAAGTGTTCCCTTACCTGTTGCGATATCACCTGTTACTGCTGTGATATTGTCTACAGTTGTAGCGATGTTGGCAAAGACTTTTCTCTCTCGGAGTTCTGTCATTGTGGAGTGGACCTCTTCCATCGTGGCTGCTAGGTGGGTAGTTGTGCATTTGATATCGCCTACAATATTTTGTTCATTTACAGCGGTGATCGTTTTGTTTAACTCTCGCATGAGATCACCTGCAGCTTCGATGGAACATCCTAGAGTTTTACCATATCTTTGGATCCAGAGCGTGATCTCATCAAATGTGCTTTCCATGGTGCTTGCAAGAGTATTGAGTTCATGAAAGGCGCTTTGAATAGGGTCAATAGAATTGCCGTAGGCCGGCTGTGTGGTGATGAGTTGTGGAGTAATCCCTTTAGGGGGTTTTCTAGGGATGATCGACACGGATTTTTCGCCAAGTAATCCAGAAGTTTCAAGAGAGATTTCATCGGTTGTGTAGACTTTTACACTTGAATCTATTTTTAGAGTTAATTGGTAGTAGAAGACTTGGCCTTGACTGTCTGTTTTTTGTCCTCTTGCATCTTTGACAACTTCAATGGCTACGACTTCACCAACAGCTTTACCTGCAAAAAGAACCCTTGTTCCAACATTGATGTTATTGATATTTGTGAAGCGAACATAGAGAATCTCTTTTCCATCACCTACATTTGGCTTGAGGAACATGATGAGAGAGACAAGAAGTGCACATGCTCCTAGGACAAACACTCCAACTAGCATGTTTTTTATTTGTTCTCTCATAATTTAAACTCCTTATTGGATATTCTTTGAGATTTAAAGGATCGTGGATCTTCTGATATCATTTTGCGTAAAAATACAATGAGGGGATCGTTTATTTCTAAAAAGCGATCGGGATCTGCAATGTGTGCGATTTTTCCGTCTCTAAAAAGCGCAAGCCGATCTCCGACATAAAGTGCTGAGACGATGTCATGAGTGACAACGATACTGGTGCCTTTGAGTTCCTCTTGAGTTTTAACGATGAGCTCATTGATTTGCATCGCCGTGATGGGATCAAGTCCTGTTGTTGGCTCGTCATAAAGGAGGAGTTGAGGGCGATAGACGATAAGTCTTGCCAAACCTGCACGTTTACGCATTCCTCCAGAGAGTTCTGAAGGCATTTTTTTTTGTGTTCCTTCAAGCCCTACCATTTCAAGCGCAGTTGTAACTTTTTCCTTAATCTCTTTTTGAGAGTAATGCTTTCCTGTTTGTCTGTCACCGTGTTGTTTGAGATAAAAGGCTGTATTTTCCTCAATATTCATTGAATCAAAAAGAGCGGCTCCTTGAAAGAGCATTCCCATATTTTTTACGGTTTTTAAAATTTCTGTGTTGCTAAGCGTTGTAATTTCAACGTCGTCGATTTTGATGCTTCCAGCATCTGGAGGCAATATGCCGATGATATGCTTGAGAAGAACGCTTTTACCAACACCCGATGGTCCTAACACGACAAGAGTTTCCCCAGACTTTACATCAAGGTCCATTCCAGCTAATACTTGCAGTTTTCCAAAACGTTTCCATAAATTGCGTATTTCAATCATAAGTACTTGGAAATCTCCTCTTTGAAAACATTAAGAGCAACTGTGATAAAGAAGTCGCTTAAGAGGATACAGCAGTAACTGATCACAACGCTATTGGTCGTAGCTTCTCCAACGCCCGCTGCACCACCTGAGGTTTTCATCCCTTTATAGCAGGAGATCGTCATGATGAAGATGCCGAACAAAAAGGCTTTTACGATGCCTGTAAAGACGTCGAAAATGGTAATATGGATGGGCATGGGGTCGAAGTAGTCGGAAGGCGCCATGCCAAAAAAGTGGACCGCGATGAGATAACCCCCGAAAATTCCCATGATGATGCTAAAGATTGTAAGAAGGGGCATCATGATCATTCCACCGATAAGTCTTGGAGCAACTAGATAACGTAGAGGATTTACAGCCATTGTTTGAAGCGCGTCCACTTGCTCGGACACTTTCATTGTACCAAGTTCGGCGCACATAGCTGCGCCCACTCTTCCTGTTACCATGAAAGCTGTAAGAACGGGGCCAAGTTCCGTAATCATGGCCTTACCCACCATGATCCCTGCAACTCCGGATAGTCCTTTATCAGAGAGTTGATAAAAAGATTGTGCTGCAAGAACAAGTCCTGTCGAAAGACCTGTAATTGCAACGACAGGGAGAGAGGAGACGCCGACATCGTAGAATTGTTTAAAAACAAGAGAAAGAGCAGGGGGGCGATGAAGAGTTGCTTTGATTGTATCTAGAATTAACTTGACGTACTCACCAACAGCAATGAAAAAGAAAAGCTTCGCTGTGCACCAAGACAATACCGAAGTGTTTTCTTCATCCATACTGAGAGTGACCTGAATATAAAGTATTTATTCTATAAAACTCATTGTAGACGATCTTTATATTCGGGTCAAATGAGGGAGTTTTAACCTCGAATTGTGACCTATTTGCAGCAACCCACTTTTTTAACTTCCATCTACTGCGTTTCATTCCTCGTCCAACTCACAAGAGTTGAACTCGTCATTCAACTTGTAGCTGTTTGTTAAAAAAGTGGGTTGCTGCAAATAGGTCACAATTCGGAGTTTAAGTTAGCCTCTTAGATAGCTGAGTTGGTCGGCGCGTTGAACGGCGTCCATGATAAGTGAACGCAGGCGTTCTGTATCTTTGCGGACATCTCCGACTGTTTGGTAGTTCATTTGTTCTTTTTGGTAACCAGCTCCGGCTCTCTCTTTGCTTCCTTCTGCAAGCGATGAGATCCCTTGAACGATACCGGAAATGAGTTGACCCGCTTCTCTCCCTGCAAGAACGCTAACGGCAGCACCGAGCATGTTGCCACCAAAAGAAATCACGCCCCCAAAATAGATATTGCCAATTTTGGATTCGCTAAAAGAGGACATCAGGTCCATTTCTTCTTGTTGCGTAAGTCTTTGTCCGTGCTCTAATTTAAGGAGTAGGGGAATGATTTGTTCAAGTTGGACGAGGAGTTTTTGCAAAAGGGGAAGATGATCGCGATCTTCTCTTACAGCATCAGCTGCAGCAATATCTTTTGAGACAAACGGATCAATTTCTTTAAAAATGCTTGGTGGCATCTCTTCATTTTCAATTGAATGAAGATCTTTGACAGATAAAGAACGTGATTTTTTGGAGAAGTCGGAACCTGCGTCGTCATTTTCGATTTGAACAGGCGCTTTAATAGGGGATGTAGACTCAGCTCCTGCTTGAAGGAAGTAATTTGGATTTAAGGCTTGTGTGTCTGAGGAAATTTTTGGGGGCATGATTTTACCTAAATTGTAATGCTATGATTCTGGATGCATTGTTAAGTTCTCTTTGGATCTGTTTTTGTGAGATCATGAAGCGGTTGACAAGCTCATCTAAGAGTTCTTTTGATTCTAAAAGCTGATGCTTGATATCTTCAAGCTCAGCTTCGGTCCATGCTATTTGAGCATCGTGGATTCCTTTGGAGCCCATTGTAATGGCTGCGGCAAAGTTGGCAGCTGTTTGAATGATGGTAAAAGCCTTGCTTGCCAGGTTGAGTGCTCCCCAGCCGGCTATTGTTCCCCCAATTCCTATGATGCCGCAAATAACGCCGATAGCAGCTGGCAAAAGAAAGCGCAGCTTACGTCTTAATTCGTCGTTTTCATTAGAAAGCTTTTCCGCGATAAAGTCCCATCCGCCGCTCTCTTCAAGAGCGCTATTTGTTAAAGAGAGAACCCCTGCTGCGATCATAGCTCCGCCAACGATTGTTCCGGCACCTGAGCTTAGCAGGACAAATCCCATAATCGTTGAGAGAGCTCCCAAGATGATACTTCCAACTTTAGCAAGAATGCTCCAAAATCCGTTAAAGTCTTGAGCCTTTAGTGTGTTTTGCAATTTTTCGATTTGTCGTGATCGCAGCACTTCAAGTGTGCTTCTATGCTCCTCCACCTCGTGCATGTTATATTCCATGATCTCTTCTGCAATTTGATTTGCATTCGTATTGATGCGTAGATAACGTAGCATGGGATTAGCGCTGAGTGTTGGCTTCGTCATTAAGATTGACTGAAGAGGAGCTGGCTCAATGGAGGCTTTTACATGGGGCTGGTTAGCAAAGAGTTCGAATGGAGAAAGAGAGGCAGCTTCAACTTTGGGCGGCATGATACTCTCTTAAGAATTGGATTTTCTGATGCAGACGATCCGTGTCTTTCAGTCTTTCCTCTGCTAAAAGAAGTGCTTTTTTCCCTTCATTTGGATCGCGAAGTGCAAAAAAACATTCCGCTGCATGAAAATGCGGCGTTGCATCTTTTTCTTCTAAAAGGGCGACGACGCTCCAAGCATGGAGAGCTTCTTCATAGCGCCCTGCCATTTGTTTTGAAGAAGCAAGACCGCGCCAATAGGCCTCTTCCAAGGGATCTTTGAGCGCAAGTTGGGTAAATAAAGAGGCTGCATCTTTATAGCATCCATCTTCATAAAGCGCGCAACAGGTTCTGTAGATTTCTTCTTCTTTTGACATGAGACGCAACTATCCTATTTGTTTTGAGGATTTGTTGATCGTTTTTTCTACGGAACGCTCTTCCATTTCAGCGATTTTGCGCAGCGACTCGAGCATTTGTTTAATCTGCTCTAAAATGTTGGCAACACGCATGTCGTAGATGTTGACGTGCGCCATTCTATCTTGGATGCAGTTAAAGAGGCTCTCTCTTAGACCTTCGATCTTCTCTTTTCCTTTCCAGGTATAAACATCGGGCGGAAAAAATTTATCCCCAAAGACAGTGCGCATTTCATCGACATAGGTGCGGTAAGGCTCTTTATCCATTTGAATGGTGCTTGTTTTTTCATCAATGCATGATTTCATCGCTGTCAAGAAGTCGTGAATTTTTTCAACATCTTTGATCGCTTTTTCTTTCAAATCAAGATAACCGTCCACTTCTTTATATTTTGCAGATTCGACAGCGACAGCTGTATTTCCCACCAAGCTGCGAATGCTTGTCAATTCAGGTTTGGGCGGGTGCTCAAGATCTGACAATGTGATTGTAAAAATTTGACTAGAAGGCGCTGGGGTATTCAAACCTTCCAGAGCTTCATTTAAGAGTTTTGTTGCGTGTGCCAAAAGCTCTTCTGAAACTTCTTCTGTTTCTTGTTCTGAATCTATAGAAAAGAGTTGATGGGGGGCGGCGGGTTGCGTGTCTAAAGAAATACTCATGGTTCACCTATTTTCGCAGTCATCGTTATGGCCTGACGCGGAAATCCTAGCACCCTGTGATTTATTGCGCAATCGTTTTCAAAAAAAGTAGCCGAGAATGGAAGAAATTGGCACAATCTCTGGCATTCCTTAGGAACAGGTTCATGGAGAAAAAAAGATACAGAGTCGCCACTTTGGGGTGCCGAACCAATCAGTATGAATCGCAAGCGTATACAGATCAGCTTGTTGCAATGGGTTACGTCCCTGCGGAGGAGGGGGAGGCAGCTGCGCTGTGCATTGTGAATACATGTACGGTAACAGCCTCTGCTGACAGCTCCTCGCGCCATCAGATTCGGCAGCTCGCTCGACAAAATCCTGGCTCTCGCCTTGTTGTAACAGGATGTTTTGTGGAAAATTATGCAGATGAGATCTTGCAGATTGAGGGAGTTACTCATGTAATTCCCAATAAGCAAAAAGAGGAGCTTCTTTCCCTTGTTTTCCCAGAAGAAGAGGTGCCTGAATTTGCCATTGAGCATTTTTCTGCCCATACACGCGCCTTTGTTAAGGTACAAGATGGATGTAACTCGTTTTGTACCTATTGTACAATTCCTTATACAAGAGGAAGATCTAGATCGCGTCGGCTTGCTGAAATTATCAAAGAAGTCGAAACTTTGATCAAAAATGGATACAAAGAAATTGTTTTAACCGGAATTAATATTGGAGATTATGACGGCGCTCCTGAAGAGGGGGAAAAACCCTTGCGCTTGGTAGACCTTGTTCGTGCTGTGGATGGTGTTGAAGGGTTGAAACGACTTAGGATCTCATCGATTGATCCGGATGAAGTGGATAAAGAGCTTGTTGATGCAGTCTTGGGAGGTAAGACATGTTGTCCGTCAATGCATATTGTTCTTCAGGCTGGTTCAAATGCAATTTTAAAGAGAATGAATCGAAAATACACGCGTCAGATTTTTATGGATACGATTGAGTATCTTCGCTCTCGTACGCCTGATTTTACCTTTACAACGGATATTATTGTTGGCTTCCCTGGAGAGACTGAGGCAGATTTCCAAGAGACACTTGAGGTGATGGAACGGGTAAAATTTGCTAAAGTTCACATGTTTCCTTACAGCGATAGAAAAAGAACACGCGCTTCTCTTTATCTCAACAAAGTGCCACAAGAGATAATTGCAGAAAGGAAAGCGATTCTTCTCAAAAAAGCGGAAGAGCTTTCTTTTTCTTTGCGAAATTCCTATGTCGGAAGAAAAATGACGGTTTTAATCGAGTCGGAAGATCTACCTGGGTTCTTTTCTGGGCACACGGAGAATTTCTTGCACGTGATCATTCCAGGAGCGCATTTTAGGTCAAACGATCTTGTGGAAGTGACACTTGTTTCTAATACACCTGAGGGGTTAATAGGTCATGTCAATTAAAATTGCAGAGAGGTTAAAGCCTTTTTCCCATGTGCCGGGAGTTTCTTGCATGTTACCAAAAAGTACGGTAGTCGTTCAGGTATTTCCTACTCTTTTGCGTATTGAGGGCGCGCCTGATATATTTCTTGAAGTGGAAGGACCTGTTCGAGATTTTACTGTGCAGCAAGACTTGGAGATCGGAAAAATTCTCGTCCATGGACATGCGCGCAACGGTTATATCCGTTATACGATCACGCAAGAGATTCTTGGCATTTATGTTAGATTTGATAAGTTTCCTTTTGCCAAAGAGTCGATTTTTATCCCTCGCAGTTCTTCAGAGATCGCCTCTTGTCTTGAAAGACTTTCTTTGGGGATGCATAAGGCGCAAGATTTTGAGATGATGCGAAGACGCTCTGATCTCAAAGAAATTTTTCCTCTATGGCTTAAAATCGCTAATGATCTTCCTGAAATTTCCTTCACCCCATGTTCTACGGGAACACCCTTACTGCTCTACGCCTGTGAAGAGAAAATAGCGAGAAAAGATAGAGAAGGCGTGTATGAGACTTTTCTTAATCTTTTCCATGCAGGTTTTTATGACATGCTCGTTCCAAGGCTTTTCGACAATCAGTTTCAGGGACTTGTTACAAGTGTAGCTGATCTGAAATTTCCTCCTTATGCTCTTTTAAAAGAAGGAGGGAGGCTGATCCGTTCTCTTTTTTTTCAAGAGACAGAAGATTTTTTATCTCTTCTTCCCTGCTTGCCCATAGAGTTTCATTCAGGTAGGTATTTGAATCTTAAGACGCATCACAATGATGAAATCGATCTCGAGTGGTCCAAAAAAATGCTTCAAAAAGTGATCATCCGTCCAAAATCAACACGTACTTTTCAGTTGCATATTCCAAAAGGGATTAAGAGTTATCGTTTGCGTACCTCATTAAAAGCCAAGGGGTGTGCCAAAACAGCTAGTGCGCCCTTTGATTTGGATGCTACAACGCATCCTATCCTTATTCTCGACCGCTTCCAAAAATAATACAATGCCAAGATGTAGGGTTGCAAAGAAAGGCAATTTTCTTCTTTGTATCTTAAGTGTTGCACGGTAAATTTTTTCTTTTTTCAAATATATTTTTTCTGTAAGGTAGGTAGTTGCAAAGATAAAATTTTGTTTTCGGAGGGTTCTGTGATTAGAAAAATCATTTGTGCAATGTGCTTAGTACCATGTGCGGCTCTTTTTGCGCTGCCTCAAGGCTTAGAAGTGGCTTCTGGAAAAGCTCTTTCTTATGTAGAGAATTCCTCTGAACTATCAATTACGACTTCAGAAAAAGCGATTTTAAATTTTCAGAGTTTTGGGATCGATGTTGGAGAACGCGTTTCTTTCATTCAACCGAGCAAGGACTCTTGTGTTTTGGCAAGGGTGCGCGGCACGGAGCGTAGTGATATTTTTGGTAGGCTCGATGCAACTGGCCGTTTTTTTCTTGTGAATCCAAATGGTGTGTATTTTAGTCCGGACGCCGTTGTCAACGTAGGATCCATTATTGCATCCACTTTAGATATCATGGATGAAGACTTTTTATCGGAATGTTACGACTTCCGGCTTCAAGGAAAAAATTCTGCTTCCAAGATTGTGAACGAGGGAAGGATTTGCGCGGATGATTTTGCAGCATTTCTCGCTCCTGTGATTCAAAACAAAGGAGTGATTGTAGCAAAAGCGGACCGAATCGTTTTGGCTGCAGCAGAGCGTGTGGTAGTAGATTTCTCCGGAGATGGGTTAATGAGTTTCACTGCTGATGGAGAACTTGAAACAGCACTTATTGAAAATGAAGGAGAGATTCATGCTTTACGTGGCGCTGTTGAATTGACAGCGCGTGCTGCAAGACGAGTTGTTCAATCCGTTGTGAATCGAGATGGAGTTGTTGAGGCTAATGCTCTTGAAATCATCGACGGTGTGATTCAGCTGCTTGATAAGAGCGTTATTGAGGCCTCTTCCATTGCTCTTAACGGCGATGGGAAGGTGGAGATTTCCGGAGAGCTGGTGGGAGAAAAGATTCAGTTGCTTGGCGATGAGGTCCATTTGAGAACAGCATTTATTGATGCGTCTTCCGAAGGAAAAGGAGGGAGTGTTCTAATAGGTGGAGATTATCAGGGTAAGGGAGAGTTGCGCCGATCTTTTTTGACAACGATGGACGAACATTCCGTTATTTATGCCGACGCAAAAGGGTATGGAGATGGTGGAAAAGTGATTTTGTGGTCTGATGAGACCACTGTATTTGATGGAAGGATAGTGGCTCGAGGTAGTGGTCCTAAAGGGAATGGAGGATTTGTTGAGACATCAGGAGAGATCGATCTTATCGTAGGCGAGACAGCGTATGTGGATACATCAGCACTTCAGGGGATGTTTGGTACCTGGCTCTTAGACCCCTCTTCGATCACAATTGGATCGAGCGGTAGTGGAACGATTGCGCAGTGCTCATCTCCTAACTGTAACACTTCAGGATCAGTGACGATTGCATCTTCAACAATCGCGGCATCTTCTACAAATGTGGCTCTTTGCGCTCAGAGAGGTTCTAGCAGCTCGATTCTAGTATCAAGTGCCGTTACTATGACAAATCCGGGTGTTTCTCTATCTTTGACAGCAGGGTCTGGAAATGCCGGCACAATTACTTTAGATGCCAATATCACAACAGTTGGAGCGGCAATTAGTTTGACAGGTATCGTCAATCTTGGCACTAACATCACGTTAGATACAACTAATGCAGGGGGTACTCCTACAGGAGGGAACATTTCATTTTCGAACACTGTTAATGGCGCTCAAACTTTAACATGTACAGGTGGAACGGGCGGAACGGTGACATTTACCGGCGCTGTAGGGGGCTCAACGGCCCTGACTTCTCTTACAGCAACGGGTGCAACGATTACGAAGAGCTCTACAGTGAAAACAACTGGAGCTGTAAGTTTTAGCGGAACAAGCGCGATTAATATAGCAAACAGCATCACGACGTCGGGAGGTGCTATCGGACTTACCGGGCCTGTCACAATTTCCGGGACGTCGACGTTTGATACAACGAATGCCGGAGGGACTGCAGCTGGTGCTACAATCACATTTTCAAGCACCTTAAATGGAGCGGTACCCCTTACATTAAGGGCTGGAACGTCGGGGGATGTTGTTTTTACCGGTGTGGTTGGTGGAACAACACCGCCGACTAACATCGTATTTACAAGTGCGGCGCTTGTTAAAGTGGGAAACAACATCACAGTTTCAGGAGCTAACCCTCTCAACTTTTCTGTGCCAGTTTCTCTTACAGGAGCTAGCACGATCACATCAAATAACGGGAACATCACCTTTGGTTCAACACTCAATGGCACTCAAGGATTAACTCTCGCAGGTGGTACTGGTACAACGACTTTTTCAGGCGCTGTCGGTGGAACAACGCCTTTGTCTTCTTTATCGGTAACGTCGGCAACTATCACACAAAATTCTACGGTACAGACCACAGGGGCTCTAACGTATACGGCCTCCACCTTGATCGATGTAGAAAATAATATCACAACCTCGGGATCCCCGATTGGATTTACAGGGCCTGTGAGTCTTTCATCTGCTGTGACGATGGATACGACAAATGCAGGTGGTACGCCGGCGGGTGCAAATATCAGTTTTTCAAGCACCTTAAATGGAGCGGTAGCGCTTACGTTGAGAGCTGGAACGGCGGGAGATGTCACCTTTACGGGTATAGTT
>DAHVFY010000021.1 GCA_027316765.1 Parachlamydiales bacterium
GCCTTCTGATTTTTTTATTGAAGTTAATGGCCTGCCATTAACGAAAGAAAAAAATCAGAAGGCAACCAAATGTGTAGCGCTATAGGGAAAATAGGTCACAATTCGGGGTTTAAGTGATGCGGCGCAGAGCGATGAGGGCTTGTGGGTGTTTATGGAGGGCAAAGGCGGAAACGGTGCCCAGTTTTTTAAGGACAGCTTCTGCTTGTCTTCCGGAGGAAAGGAGCAGATTCTCCTTAATTGCAAGTGAGAGATCCATGTCGAGGGTTTTGTCAAGAGAGTGTAGAATCAGCGTATCGCCCACTTGCCAATTGTCAAAAGTCTCACTGAATTCGGGAGCCATCAAAGTTCCAATCGGAGGATTATTTGATTCTAATTTACGCACACTTCCACTGCTAGCTGGCGCGTGAAATAGGCCGCCAAGACCACATGCAGCGTAGTGAAGTTCATCTTGAAGCGGATTGAGATGCAAAAGAGAAATTGTAAATTGTTGCTTCCAGGTGTCTTCTACGAGGATTTGATTGAGGTTTTGAAGAAAACGCACAAGATCAAAAGGTGTTGGGCTGTAATGAAGCTGAGTGCGAATCATGCCACGCAAGAAGCTGAGAAAAACTGGCGCATCAATTCCATTCTGAGATCCTTCTGCGATAAGTATTAGCAATGTATTGTCGGGAAATCGAAAGAAGTCGTAGTACAGGCTTAAATTTCCACCTTTAGTGCGACTGATTCCGATTTCTATAGGAGGCCAGTCCGGGGGAGAAAGGGGAGATAGACTTTGACCTGTTTTTTGTAAGACCTCGAATATTTCTTTAACTTGATCACTGCCAGGACGATCTTTTTCGATATCTCCCGATTTCAGGTATTGAGAAAGATCTGAAATAAAATCGACGATATCTTGATACCGCTCCTTTACTGACAGGGCAAGTGCTTTTCCAATAATTTTTCTAAGTCCTTTTGGCAAAAGAGTTAGGTCGATAATTCCGTAGCTTAATTTTCCTAGAATGAGCTCGTAGGCGACAACTCCAAGAGAGTAGATATCAGAAGCAAAGGAGACGTTATGGGAGTTCTCTTTTTGCTCTGGACTCATGTAGTTGGGGGTGCCGATGACTTGTGGAGAGGGCGGGTGTCCTCTCGCAGGGATTTCTTCATGCAGCTGCGCGATTCCAAAATCGATCACCTTGACGGTGCCGTCTTCTGCAATTAAAATATTTTCAGGTTTGAGATCGCGGTGAATGACGCCATAGCTATGAAGATGGATAAGGGCGTAGCCAACTTGTAAAATAATATCAATGGTCCGTTTTAGAGAAAGTGACTGCTGTATGATAAATTGTCTGAGTGAGATTCCATGAATCATTTCCATGGCGATGTAGAGCCCTTTTTCCCATTCGCCTTCTCCATAAAGTTTAACAATATTGGGATGATCGGCAAGCGTGATGATATGGGCTTCTTTGAGAAAACGTTCAATCGCCTGTTTTTGTGTCACATATTCCGGAGAGAGGACTTTAACGACGATGGGCTGTTTGCTTTTGGGATGTAGCCCGAGGTAAAGCAAGCTCATCCCTCCTTTTGCAAGAAGGCTTTCAATTTTATAAGGACCAATTTTTTGCGGTAAAGGAGACTCCTCGACAGCTTCTGCATGAATCCCAGGAAGTGTTGTTTGCTTATAAAATTGCTTGCCTTCCAATGTTTATCCTCCGATGTGAAGGATTCTTATCCCAAGAGCATCTCCAATTTTAATCAATTCTCCCTTGGCTACTTTTTTGTTATTGATCAGAAGATCAACTCCTTGTTCTGGACGTACAGGGAGTGTGAGTTCATTGCCGGGTTTTAGCTCTAAAAGCTTTTCTACGGTCAATTTTAGTCTTGCGATCTCTACTGTAATTGTAAGAGGAATATTGTTTGCTGTAATTCTTTTTTCAAGAACATTTTGCTCGTTAGTGGAGGATGTTTCCCAAAGAGGTTTTTCTTCTTCGGTTGAAAGAAGTTCTTCTTTTTCTTTATCGACTTCTTCTTCTTCTTCGCTTTCGTCGTCCTCGTCTTCTTCCTCTTCGCTTTCCTCATCTTCGAAGTCATCATCGTCTTCGATATCTTCTTCATCCATAGCTGTCATCTCCTCTTCGTAATAAAAAGCGTAATCGAGAATTTTGATCCCCTCTTCTCTAATCCGCAGGCGAAATAGGGGGATTTTATCTAAAACAAGTTCTGCGGAACCCTTGTGTGTTTTTGGATCAAAGGTGCATCTGTCAAGCAACAGGCAATCACCCGTTTGAATTTCTTTCCATTTCGATAGCGGTAGTGAGGTAGTTCCTATTTCAATTTTAAGTGATAATTCTAGTGATTTTAAGAGTTCATCTGAAAAAGCATGAGGTTTTTGTGTGAAATGAGAGCGGAAAGACGTGCAGAGTTCTTCGCTTAAAAGTAGTCGTGCGGAAATGGGTTTGCCTTGGATTTCTCCTTGGATATCGATGCAAAGAGCTCCTTTTAGAGGAAGAGGGCTCTCTTCTGCTAGTACAATTGCTAGATCTCCAAAGGGGTTGAGTTGTTCAATAGCATGCAATCCTTCTAGCACAAGATATTGATAAAACCCTTCTTGTAGTCGTTTGTCAGAAAACCCTTTTGCTTCCCCGTTCGAAACAAGGCCGGCTCGTGTGAGCTTAGCAACATCTTGTGAAGAGATTGCAAGAAATGCTTTTCCTTTTAAGGGTGTCAGCTCAAAGACTGTGAGTGTTGGATGGCTTCCAAATCCCTCCAACATTTCTTCGTAAGAACGCCATAGCGTCTTATGAGGAGCGAAAGAGAGCTGTGGCATATTCCAGCTTGTCGCAAGGGTTTTGGTACATGCATCCCAGGGAAAGGGGGGAGGTGTCCCCCACAAGGGGACTTGTTGAGTCAACATGGATGCTTGTTTGATTTTTTCTAACCAATAATAAGGAGCTGCGCTCATTGTTTTTCCTCATCTTCATTCTGATCAGAAATGTCTTCTTTTCTCTCTATTTTTGGTAGATCGATATCGCTGTCGATTCGGTGAATAGTGAAGTTAAAGGGAGATTTTTGAAAAGCTGTAATCAAATCAGACGCATGGAGGTTGAAAAGAGCGATCATTTCGGGAGCACCGACGAGTGCAATATTGAATGTCTTCGGAGCGGTATTGAACTCTGTAATGATGATTTTCGCTCCGGAAAATTGGGGGGTGTCCAGAAAAAAAGTAGTTTCTGAGACACCAGAAATAGTCAAATGGGTCATAGCATGTACCCCTTTTTCAAAGATTTCTAGCATTTCAGGAGGAATTGCTGCACTGCGAATGGCAGATAATGAAAAGGTTGTCCCTGGCAATAATGTTCCCTGTAAGGGCATTAAAGGAGGAGGAGCTACTCCTTCTACGAGTAATTTTTCATCTTCTATAGCATTTTGAACGGCTAAGAGTGCAGCATTTTCTAATTGCGCGGAGATCCCTTTCTGTTCTTTTTTGTAATGAGGGCGAAAGGGTTCGGGCGAGGTGCTACTAGACTTCTTTGCATGATTTGCTGAAAGAGATGTGATTTGAGAAGGGTTTGTTATTTTCATAAATATTTATTGTAGTGAAGTTTCGATGTTTTTTACTTTGAAAGTATAAGGCATAGTATCAAATGCGTCCATCAGGTCTTTCTTATGCGTTTGAAAAAGTTCTACAGCTTTTGGTGCTCCTTTCAGTTCTACGTTGAACTCTTTTGGAGCAGTACTATATTCCCGGATAGTAATCTGCGCCCCATTAAAAATAGAAGGCTTTTCTTCCGAAGAGTGGATCGTAATTGTAGTTTCTTTAATGCCTGTTTGATCCAAATAAACAATAGCTCCAATCATTCTCTCAAAAACATCCATTACATCGGGATGTAAATGGGTATAAGGAGGAGGGGGTTCTTCAGGAAATAAGAGGGCCTCTTCAGGAGAGGGCTCTTCTATTTTTGCATCTTGTGTTTCAGAAACACTCTCTGTTTTTGCAATAGGCGTCACTTCACTTCCTTTTGCTGCCGCTCGTTTTTTTTCCTCTTCTGGAGTATCGGGAGCAGCTGGCATCGTAGCCCCGGATTCAATTTCTTTTTTTCTACTTTGAATCACATGTTCTACACCGGCACGTTCTTTCACTTCAGAAATTACGCCATGTACAGCTTTTTCATGAGCAATTGCTTTACCAATGGGCTTTTCTTCATGCACATCTTTTTTTGTTTCGACACTTTTTTCTATAGAGGCGCCTTTGGGAGTTGCCCCTTTGCCTGAAGAAGAAGCAAGCTCATCGGAAGAGGGAGTTTTAAAAGGGCGGCTTACTTTTTCCGTAGATTCACTTTTTGTTTGTTCTAGGCCTTTGCGAGAGAGCTCTTCCTCCCGAATCGTCTCTTCAGGGCGTTTTCGTTTATTTGCTTCATCGGGATCGACCTTGTCCACCTGATCGACTTTTTGCATCTCCTCTTCAAAGTTCGGTCCCTTTCCTTTGCGCATTAACCGTCCCGGTTTACTCGATTCGGGAGGCCCGCTTGGTCCTTGTATACGACTCACATCAGCCATAGGAGGTACTTCTACTCTTGTTTTTTCGATTTTTTGCGCACATGTCGTACAGAGCCTATCTCATCTTCTTCTATCGCTTCTTTCCGTCCGAGTTCTAAGCGCATCTGAGCTTCCCATTCTTTGCGGTGAATTTTGAGCTTTTCAACATCATGTTGCTTTTTCAGCAGATTTTGTCTTGCGATTTCCACTTGTTTGGCAGCTTCTGCCACCTTTTTTGCTTGTTCAGAGACTTTGAACTCTTTTTGCCTAAGCTCTTCATCGACAATTTTGAGATACTCCTTCATCTGCTGAATTTTATCAGAAGTAGACCCTGAGTCGAGCTCATTGCGCAGTTGAGTTAATTTGGCTATTTTATGAGTTTTGACTTTATCACGTTCAGCCTCAACAACTTGCAGCTTTTCTTCCTCCCTTGCAAGAAATGCTTTTCTCTCCTTGAGAATTTTTTCCGCTTCATCAAGCTTTCTTTGCTTAATGAGCGCTAATTGCTCCAGAGGATATTTTTCCATGAGAGCACCTCTTACCTAAAAAGCATTTTTAACTGCTGCAGTGTCTCCTCAAATGTGCATTTTTCATCAACTTGCTGTTTCAAAAAGCGGTTGACCTTATCAATGTACTTAATTGCAAAGTCAGCGCCTTTATCAGATCCTGGTTTATATTCACCGATTCGGATCAGGAGTTCATTTTTTTTGTAATTCGATAGCACTTCGCGGAGTTTGTTGACGAGTTGCAGATGTTCTTTGTCAATGATATGAGAAATGATACGGCTTACAGAGCCTAAAACGTCGATTGCCGGATAGTGAGACTGTCTTGCGAGCTCGTTTGATAAGATGATATGTCCATCGAGGATAGAGCGCACTTCATCGGCAACAGGTTCATTCATGTCGTCGCCTGCAACGAGAACCGTGTAAAAGGCGGTCATCCATCCTTTATCAGAGTTTCCGGAGCGCTCCAAGAGGCGAGGCAGTGTTGCAAATACAGAAGGCGTGTAGCCCGCACGTGCTGGGGGCTCTCCTGCAGCAAGGCCAATTTCGCGTAAAGCTCTTGCAAATCGGGTTACCGAGTCCATCATAAAAATCACATTTTTGCCAAGTTCACGGAAATATTCAGCAATTGCTGTCCCTACGTAGGCCGCATTTAATCTAAGCTGTGCTGCTTGGTCTGAGGTGGAAACAATGATGACAGAGCGCGCAAGTCCTTCGGGTCCAAGATCATTTTCAATAAATTCTCGAACTTCTCTTCCCCGTTCACCGATGAGTGAAATTACGTTGACATCTGCCTGAGCATAGCGTGAAATCATTCCTAGCAGAGTAGACTTACCGCCACCGGCTGCAGCGAAGACGCCAACTCTTTGACCTTTTCCACAACTCAGAACGCCATCGATACAACGTACACCTGTAGAGATGGGTTCTTTGATCATCGCTCTTTTTAATGGATCGGGCGGAGTATTAACAACAGAATAAGTTTCTGTAAGGTTAAGAGGACCTTTTTCTTTTTCGTCGAGCGGCTGTCCAAGACCGTTTAGCACTCTGCCTAAAAGCTGAGGCCCCACTTTGATATGCAGAGGAAGTCTTGTAGGAATGACCTCAGATGAAGGTCCAATACCTGACATGTCTCCGAGAGGGGAAAGATAAACTTCATCTTTTGTAAAGCCGACGACCTCTGCCATAAGAGGGTCTGCGCCTTCTCTTTTGATTAAACACACTTCTCCCATTTTAACTTGAGGAACAACGGCTTTAATTAACATGCCCACGACCTCTGTGATGCGGCCGTGGACGGTTGTAAGCTCTAGGTCCTCGAGATGAGAGATGAGTTGATCAAAAGAAGCGTGAGAGTCCATCGCAAATCCATCGGTAGTCTACAATTGAATGCCAAAAAGCATTTTAATATCGCTAACAACATTGCTGAGCATGATTGAAGAGTACTCAAGTTCTTGCTGAGCTTTGTTTAATTTAAGTTGAACGAGCATCAACTCGGCAGGGTTAACATTTGTGCCTGAACTGCTGAGGTGTTTGAGTTGTGCTTGCGCAGCCTCTAGTTGGTTTTGCCCATCTGTAACGAGGGAAAGAAATTTATGGGCAGGATTTGTTGTTGAAGGAGGCTCTGCTTCAGCAGCAGGAGGTTCAATTCCAAGCTTTGCATTTGCAGAGCGCAAGTGAGCATTAGCACTTGTGAGTTTATTTTTAAGTAGATATTTTTGCGATTGCTTGAGTTTAAGTTTAGGGGTGTTTAGGGAATTTGAAATATCTCCGAGTGTGGTTTGCGCTTGTACGGCTTGCGACAGCAAAGATTGCATTGTAGGTCCCGTCGCGAGAGGACGCCCTCCGGCTCCTGCTGCGAGATCAAACGGGGAGTTCGTTGCCGCTGGAACTTTGCTTCCGGGCGCTCCTGGAATTTGAGTTGAACTTCCTTTTTCCATGAAACTTTTAAAAGTCTGATTAGGAGCTTTTCCAGTTTCTTGTCCTATTGGAGGAGTGGCCTCAATTTTATCTGTTCCAGGAAGCTTATCAAAGGGAGATGGAGTTGTCATATACAGTTAATCACTTTTTCTTTTTTTCTGTTGCCGTTGGAGCTTGTGCAGGTGTTGGCGCTTTTTTTACAAATTTTTCAACAAAGTCAAGAGCCGTTTCTGCAAGCGTTTTAATGTTAGCATCTTTTGAGCTTGTTACAACTTGTTCTAAAACTTCTTCCCCTTTTGCGACAGCGTTGGGAGTCAAAGAAAGAGAAATTCCAAGAAATGCTTTGGCCATTTCATTTGAAGGATCTTTTTGTAAGACATCTTCGAAGATTTTGCATGCTTGTTTCAGTTCAAGTTTACACAGGTGCATATACCCCATGCCCACTTCCGGAAGCATGTTATCGGGTTCTAGAGTGGCTGCTGCTTTGAAAAGCTTAATAGCTGCATCTTCATCCCCTTGATTGACAGCGATGAATCCTGATTCAACAAACAAAATGTAATCTTCTTTGTATTTTTGAAGCGCTTCTTCCATTGTTTACCTTTATCCTTTTTGATTACGTACCGCGTTTTGGATCACGGACATCACCTGGCTAATTAAGTTAGAAATCGAATCGCCAATTTGAACAACCTGACTCATTTCAAATTGTAAAAGCAAGAACTTTCCAGGCGTTGCCTGTGAAATACGGCTTGCAACTACACGTACCGCGGATACAACTTTACTTTGCAAAGCGATGTACTGTTTAACAAGTGTTGCAAATGTAATTGTTCCTGACCACGGTGACTGATAGGTATCTTTTCCGCCCGTTCCACTAGTCATAGACTTTCCCTTTTTTGTTTACTTCTTGTTCATTCTATTTAAAACTCTTTGCAAGGCCGCGTAACCGTGGAGTAAGATCCCAAATTGGTCAAAGCTTGCGCTGGAGCCTCCTTGGCGGAGGATTTGTTTTATATCATTTACCTTTCCGTCAACCGTTTTAATAAGAGCTGTCAGTTTTTGAGGATCGCTTTTGAGATCCTTTTCTAAATCGAATTCGAATCGCGCTTTTGGTTTTTTTTCCAAGCCAAACATAGAACATCTCCTTGAGCATTTAGAGTTTGTAAACGACCTCTTATTGCAGATTGTAGTTAATTTTAAATTTTAATCCATCTTTTTCAAGAAGTACCATATTTTGTTGCACTCCTGTGATGACCATCCCATCTAAAATATCACCAGTTGTCAGAATTTTACCCCCAATGACAACGTAGAGTCTCTCGGAATCTTTAGTTGAATAACCAGAGACACGGTATTTATCAGAGAGGTCAATCCGCGATGTGTCAGCTGTTGTGTAAATGACAAAAGACTTTACAAGGCGAATCCCGGGAAGGGCCTTCATTTCATTCATCATATCCGTAAAATGATGCGTATCCCTTGAGTCTACACGACCCACGAGGACAAGTTCTCCATTGCTGAGTTGATAAGAAACACCGCTAAATCCTCTTTCGAGAAGCATGCTGTCAATTTGTAGTGTTAAGTTATTTTCTACAACGACAACGTTGTCTAATCTGTCTAAATAGGGGAAGTTGACGTTGACATAATCAACAAGTGCTTGAAGGTCTTCTAAGGTTTGAACATAACCACGTAAAATAAAGTGACCAGCTTCTGGAGCATAGATAGAAACACCGATCCAAGAGGAGTTTGTCATTAAAAGAGCATTCATATTTTGCCAGACAAGCTCGTCAACCACGACGTTATCATCAATTTCTATAATAAAGGGAAAGTTGTGTAGAGTATACATCAGCTCCTGCTTGTCTACTCCCGTTAGGACATGCCCGACAAGGAAAAGTTTCCCGTTCATTTCATTAAAAGAAAACTGAACATCTTTATAGGTTTCGATCGCTTTTTGAATCTGTTGTCCTTCATGTTTCTCGACCGTAACAATCGGCTCCGATTTAAATAAGGAGACAAGACCTACAATACCGATTAATAGAAGGACTGCAAATACTGCGGCAACGATCAGATGTCTTTTGGGAACTACGAGTTCGCGCCAGTCTTTAAGAGGCGGGGGAGAAAAAGTGACACTCTCTTTCTGTGCTTTTTTGGCCTCTGATTGCGGAGCGGCTGCTGTTGCAGGAGCTACAATTGTTTCTTGGGCGTCGTGGCGATCAACAATAAGAAACGTGGTTGTTCCAAGAGAGATCAAATCTTGAGATGAGATTTGATGCCGATCGGCGATGAGCTCTCCATTAACGAGGACACCATTGCGGCTGTTTAAATCTTCAATAAAGACATTTTCTTGTTCATCAACGCTAATGCGCGCGTGTTGACGAGAAACGCTAAGATCTTGGAAGACAATGTCAGAGAGACTTGCATCTTTACCTACGATATAAGTCGCCCCTTTTTGCATATTGAATTCTGCTCCGGCATTAGGTCCCGATATCACTTTTAGAAGCCAACGAGTATCTTCAGCTTCATTAAAGCTTGCAGAAGAGAGGTCTTCAGATTCGTCGAAGGATAGAGGCTCTTCGTTAGCCATACCTTTAAGTTCCAGGTCAGGCGTTATTTCGGTAAAATGGAAAAAAGTGGAGCCAATTTGAATGATATCGCCTTCATGGAGCAAAATAGCATCCGTGATGACCATTCCATTTTGAG
Organism: Parachlamydiales bacterium; assembly: GCA_027316765.1. GTDB lineage: Bacteria > Chlamydiota > Chlamydiia > Chlamydiales > Rhabdochlamydiaceae > DAHVFY01. The sequence goes on from DAHVFY010000021.1 coordinate 9,621, forward strand.
TCGCTGGATTAACGGCGCTTAAATTTTCAAGAAGATAGCCTTCAGGGGTTAAGCGCACAACCACGTGTTTGCGCGAGACCATGGGATCTTCTAAAACGATCCCCGCAATATCCGGATCTCGCCCGAGAGTCCATTCGTCACCCGCTTCGAAGCGGATAATCAGCCCTGCTAAAGGACCTTCTTCTGCTATGAGGTATCCAGCCATGTATTATTCCAAAATCGATTTAGAAGTTTCTTTGTGACGGATCAATTCTTCTCTCCAGTAATCGATGTAATTAACAAAATCTTCGACCGTCTCTTTGAAAGTTTTATAGTTTATGTCATAAGGGATGTGTAATGACAGTGTCAAGAACTTCTCATCATTATCAAGACTGATACTACCCTCCTTCGTTCCCTGTCCTAAAAAATTAGCTCGAGAGAGGAGAATAAAGAGCTCTTCTCGTTTTTCCGTTGGACATTCAGCGATCCGTCCGGATAACAGAAAACCTGGATCAAACTCTTTCAAGGTGAGAGTGAGTGTTGGATGAATCGCCAGATGAAACAGATGATGTTCATCTTTTGGCGGTAATGGATCCAATTGTAGTTCTTCGCTAAGCGCTTTTAAGTGTTGTTCTAACATCGAAATCTTTCCCTACGCCCCTATAGATTTACTGAATTTTTGCCTTAAATGCAAATTAAATCTTATTTTTATTTTATGCCACTAAAAATTAGCCACTTGTGTCTTCTTAGTGGTAAAAACCTCTTTATTAAATAAAATTATGATACAATGAAATTAATTGGGAGGATAAAGTTATGAAAGAGGAATTTAATAAATTAATGGCCTTATTAAAACAACATCAAGAAGGAAAGCAAGTCAATCTTGATGAATTGCTAAAGGCATCTACGGTTTTCTTCAAGCATTTACAAGACGCCTTCCTTACAGCGAATCCTGAAGATAAAAAAGAGATCCTTCACATGGTAAACGAGATGTATGCCGCCATGGCAGCGCAAGCAAGGCAGCTCTCTAAGTCCTCAGGCATGACTCAAGAAGATATCGCAGGTTATGTTCAAAATCCCAATAATTTTACTCCAGAGCAGTGGAGACTTATGGAAGAGTCTCGTAAAGAGATCATGGAAGCGAGTAGGGGAATATCCGATCATTTGAGAAAATTTGCTGCTGAGCAGAAAAGCCAACCAGGCGGACCTGCTTCTAGCCCCCCTCCTTCCTCTACGAAAGGAGAGAAGAAGCCTCCCTCAACAAGACCTAAGAAAGATAAGTGGATGAAGTCGTAGCTCCCTTGCCCGTGCCTCTTAAACGTGCCCTTGCCCGTGCCCGTGCCCTTGCCCGAATCTCTCTTAAACGTGCCCGTGCCCTTGCCCGTGCCCGTGCCCGAATCTCTCTTAAACGTGCCCGTGCCCTTGCCCGTGCCCGTGCCCGAATCTCTCTTAAACGTGCCCGTGCCCTTGCCCGATTAATGCTATTTTTGAGCCATCTTAATCAACATAGATACGATACGAATCAACAGTTCTCGTCCTTTTGCATAAAGCTCTTCTTCTGTGAATTGCAATCGCTGGCACACATCTAAAATTCCTGCGCATTCTGTGGCAGATCGTTTGGCCATACGATAAAATCGAGCCTTTTCATCAATTGAGTATTCCCCAGCACCTTCTGCTATATTCAAAGGGATCGATAAAGCCGCACGCTGAAGTTGATCGCTCAAATAGGCTTTGCCTCTAGGTAAATGATTTATCACTTCATCGGCAAGTATGACAAATTCTATTGCGACTTGGTACACGGTCAGTTTCTCATGATCTAGAAGAACTTGTTTTTCTGTCATTTTGATTTCAGTTGTCATGTTTTCACTCTTAGCTTCAAATTTTTGCGATTAAATTAAATCGCAATCCGAATTTTTTCGTCTACGTAGAAGAGCTTTATTCGGGCAAGGGCACGTTTAAGAAAGAGCGGGCAAGGGCAAGGGCACGGGCAAGGGCACGTTTAAGAAAGAGCGGGCACGGGCACGGGCACGGGCAAGGGCACGTTTAAGAGAGATTCGGGCAAGGGCAAAAAAAAGCCACTATCCCCCGCAGGGGATAGTGGCCCTTTTTGTTTTTGGAGGTTAACAAAAAGTTTACGCAGCGCTTGCTGTGATTTGTGCAGAAGATACAACAGAATTTGTGATTCCGTTGATTCCGTCGTATGCCTGCTGAAGCATTTTTTCAAGAACTTGCATCATCATGTTAGCCATCGCAGAGATGTTTTGGTTCATGATTTCAGTTGTTGACCATTTAGCAGAAGTTGCTGTAATTCCAGATTGAATGAGAGAAGAAGTGGCTCCTGTAAGGTCTTTAAACACAGAAACGTAGTTGTTGTACATGCTGAGTTTATTTGTGAGTTTATCGGATGTAACACCTGCTTGTTTGTTAAGGTCGCTGATTTTACTTTCTAGGCTTGAGAGAACGCTTTTAAAGTTGTCAGGATCTGTCGCCATGTGGAGCATCGTTTGCTTGTCTAAATCGCATCTGTTTGCGTAATCTTCATCTGATTCGTTTTCTCCTTGAGGAGCTAAAGAATTTGCCCATTGTCTTTGCAACTCTTCGCTTGCTGGTTCAAAATTGATAAGTTCAAATTGTCCTTGACGTGTTGTAATTGCTGGATTAACCTCATCTTCTTGTTCCATAACGATCTCGTCTGTCGCAGCTGTAGCTGTTCCACTTGTAGTTCCTAGTGAACTTCCTTTGAAATTTTCTTGAACTGTAGTAAGAGCCTTCTCGTTGCTTTCAATTCCTGCGAGGTTTCCTTGTAGTTCTTTAATCGTGTCGTTGTTGTTAGCTTTGTAAGTTCCGATTCCAGTCACGCCGGCCGTAGCAAATTGTCCTAAACCTTGTACAGCTTGTCCTAAGGCTTGTTTGTGAATTTGCTTCTTTTTTGCATTAGCTTCGTTTCTTCCGGCAGCTCCGATTGTACCGATTTCTGAGCTGAGGGTGTCTGTGTTATCTAAAATGACTGACATTTCTAGATCAAACTGTTCTGAGATCTGAGGCATAATCGCCCCTGTTATTGTCTCTTGGTAGCTAAAAGTTGCGTTTGCTATGTTTGACATAATATTATCTCCTATTATTTTTTTTATTATCTTATATTATTAACTTAAGCTGGCATCTCATATCCAACAAGGACATGGGGTAAATCTTGACCTTCGAGGATGGATCGTTCTAAAGCAGTTGTAGCTTTCTGGGTCGTTTGTTCTGTTGCAGAGCTCATCGCTTTTAAAGAGTTTAAAAGGATCATGTTGAATACCACATCTTTCATTTGGCTATAACTCTGAGCTGCTAACAGGCTGAAAAATCCTGAAACGCTATCAGAAAGAGTCTCTCCCGCTGCTGAGATCAATGCACCTCTTTGTGCCAATTTCCGCATTTTTAAGTAAGTTGGATTGCCTTTAAGGCTATCTGTAATGATGTCTGAAGATCCCATTCTACCGCCACCAATAGCGATACAGAAGCATGAGATGACTTCAGCAACGAATGTAAGCAGTTCTATCGCTTTCCAAGCTGCACTATCAGGGTTAGATGTCATGCTTGCAAGTGCTTGTACGACATTAACATCCATATTTGTTTGCATTGTCATCTGAGATCCCACAACGGCAGCAAATTTAGCGCCTCGTTTTATGCGTTGCCCAGTTTTTGGCTGTGCTTTCTTTTCGCCATCAGTCACTGTGTTACCTACGTCTTCAATAGCTGTTTCGGCATCAGTTGCAATTTCAGAGCCTACATCAGCTCCAATATCGGATACCACTTTAGTTGCTGCGTCTTCAGCGATTGCTTCGCCGCCAATCTCTGCAGCACCTTCTGCGATAACGGCATCTCCGGTACCCGCTGTTAAAACGCCGACAATAACGGCAGCTATAACAGCTGCAGTTACAAGAATGACGTCTGAGATCGCTTTAGCTTCTGCATCTGTAAGGTTGGGGTCAACATCTTGAAGGCCGTCGCTGATCCAGCCTACGAGATCTTGTGTAAGACCTGTAATGTTTAAGCCTTGCAGGATAGTTGAACTGGCCCCTAAGAAAGGATCGATCAGCGATAAACAAGCAGTCACTGCGATTCCGCATATTTCAGCTACATCGCCAAAAATATTGGCCATAAATTGGTGTGAAGATTCTTTGGATAGCTCTGTGTTAAGAGTATTTGTGTTGTTAATCTCAGCAATTGCTGCTGCATTTGATGCAATCATTTGCACTTCAGTTTGAGACGATGCATATTTAGAAAGGCCTTCTATAACGTCTTCTCCTGATCCCACCATCTGAGTGACCGCGCCATAAACATGGTTTGGACTTGAAGAGACTTCTGGAGTCTCTGTCGTATCTGTTGTCGAAGAATTACCCTGAACAGGTACTCCTTGAGTGGAAGTAGTAGATTGGATGCTTGTTGTCATAAATCCTCTTATTATATTATTAATTTGTTTTTAATCTTTTAGTAATATGTTCCTAAGAGTGATGACACTTTAGAAAGAATTTGGAGAATCAAGTTACCTACAGTACCATCTGTTTTCATGTTGTTTGAGTCAGGCCCTGAAGTTAAGTTCGTAAAGAGCGTTGCTTGGCTTGTGATGAACTGCTGTTGAGCTTGAAATTGTGCTGTTTCAGCTGATTCTACCTGTTGCGCTTCTTGCAAGTTTGTATTTTCTGAGGACGAGTCGCTCGATGTGTTTTGCGATGAGATCACAGCAGACATCTGTTGTGTTGAAGCGTTATCAGCGTTTACGACTGTACTTGCTTCATTATTAAGCTGAGTTGCAGCTTCTGAGTCAACCTGCGTCATTTGTTGCTGGATGCTCATCATGATGACAAGTGCTGCAATTGTTGCAGCCAAAATTGGTTTTGATGAAACGTCTTGCAAGCCACTTTCAGCACTAGTTGTAGTGACTTCCGGAAGATCTGATTCCCCGGGAATGTTATTTGTTGTTACTGCTGTTGACATAATTATTGCCTCTTATTATTTTATTAATTTTTTATTATTTAACCGTTAGTATTGCTAATAATTGTCTGGGACAATGTCGCTGTATCTCTAAGGTAGTTACCGATTGCAGCTAACGCGTTACTTGTTAAGTTTGTCAAAAACCCGATAATTGGCATACTTTGTGGAGCAAATCCTGTCGTCGATGAGTTAATTGTTGCAAAGTCGTTCTCTACTTGGTAAGCCGCTGGGTTTTGTGTCATATCGGGAGCATAAACAGTACTTGAAGGTGTAAACCCTGTGTATTGTACTTGTGTTCCCCAGATGAAGAACCAGTTAAGCATTGCATAGCACATCACATCGCCCATATTTACAGGATCACTTGATGTACCGCTCATTGGGTTTGATGGGTTGTTGTTATCTAGTTCCGCTGTTCCATTAAAGATATAGTCAGGAGGCGGTGTTGCCCCACTATCGATCTCACTTGCATATGCTTGTGAGTAAGTCTCTATAGACGCAGAATCTGCGCTCGCAGGAGCATAATAGTAATGGCCGTTGTATTCTAGCAAACTACCTGAGTACATCAGGTTGTACCCGTTATTAACCATTTGATAGCCAATGTCTTGTATAGTTTCTTGGATGCTTGTTTCGATTCCACTTAAAGGGTTGGTTGTTTGACCGTTAGCACCCACGACTGTAAAGGCATCTCCAGAAACGTCATAGTAAGCATCTCCTAGGTAATCAAAGAAAAGTTCTCCTTGGGCTACCTGGGCTGAATACGTTGTGTTAAGAGTGTTCACTGTAGGAATGGGTACGCCGAGGTCATCCACAAGAAGTGAGTCGCTTTGTTGGTCAGCCCATGCTTCTTGTGATACTTGGTTAACCTCTTGTACGCCTTGTGTAAAGATGCTCTCAGCACCTTGAAGAACTCCGGCAACGGACTCGGCACATTCGTCAGATGTCACTTTACATGCTGTCATTAACTGCGTCAAAGACGCTAAAGCGCCTAAAAATTCAAGCAACTGCGCCCAGGTAGACATATTAGCGATATCGCTTTGAAGCTGAGCGACTTCCTTTTGTTCCATGGCATAGACCGTATTAAACGCATTAGCCGCAGAATCAAACTGCTGCTGTTGCGGCAAACTATCATCCGGCGGAGTAGAAGGTGAAGCTGGAAGGTTAGTTGTTGACATACTTTTTATACCTCTTTTTATTATATTACTTGAGAATATATTCTCTCTAATCTTAATTATATATTATTTCAATTAAAAATACAATCTAAAATTGATTTTATATTCTTATGTTATTGATAATTAGATGTATAAAAATTTTAAAATGATTTAATTGTTAATTTTTTGTGGTGTTTTGGTTAGTGCTATATATTAATGTCGTTTAAGTTTTGTTAACAATCGTTAAATTTATCTTCAATAATTAATGTAAATGTGCTATAATAAATTTATATAATAATATAAATATAGGTAAAAACATGTTCGACCATGTGACTAATGTCGGTGCAGACGTTCAGCTTCAGCCACTTCCTTCTCAGGAGAATCTCCGAAACGCAACGGATCATGTCAGCTCTGTTGGGATGGATGTTTGTTTGGATGCCATTCAAGGGGTTGCCCAGGGGAGGCTTGCAAACTATAGCGCTGAGATGAGTGGCTTTAGAATTCATTCGCGTACGGCAACGTCTACGGCAGATGCACGGGTCTCGGCTAAAGAGCGAAAGGTGTTAACCCCTTTAATTCAATCTTTTGCAGAAAGTCTTGCTCACCTTGGTAAAATTGCGCGTATTAACCCAAATCTTAATACGATCGCGATCATTCAAGCAGACGGCACAAGAAAGACAATTTATGCTGATACTCTTGAAGGCGAAGCTAAGGCGCGGTTTGAGACATTGAAGATGCATTATAATACAACGCATGGTGGTTTTGCTCATACAAGACCTACATTTAGAAATGAAGAGAAGGCAAACGTCAAAGGATACGAGCCTTTCTACACAAAAGAAGTTTCAGCAGATCCAAGCGCTAAGAAATTTATTAAGAATAAAGAGCGTTTTTCTAAGATAACAGAAGGAATGACTGAAGAGAAAAAGCTTCAGGTAGAACAGCGCATTCGACTTGCAGAAATTTTTGTGGTTAAAAAGATGAAGCAATACGAAAATCTCATTAAAACTGTGGATAAAGAAATAAAAACAGCTCTACGAGAAGAGAATGAAGACGAGGTTTTAATTTTAAAGGGGGACCTTCTTAAATTAAAACAACAACATCAAGAACTACAACGTCTTGATCCTATAGCTCTTTATTGGCTTGTAGCATTTTATCCAGAAGATCCCAATGACAAAGAAGAATGTATGCAGCAAGCATCAGAGATTGAAAAGATGGCAAAAACTCTTACACAGAATCATCAATTCGCCTACGATTTAGCGTCTGTATTAATTAAAGATAGAGAAGAATATTATAACTATTGTGGTCGACATGGAATTTACATGCAGAATACAAAGCCGATGGAAAATATTTTGCGTGAGATTGTAAGAATGGAAAGTGCAGGAATTGACGATCGCGGTATTGAACAAATATTGAACGGATACGAATCGGACATTGTTAGAGCAGAGTTAGTGAATATTGATAATGAGTTGAAAGCGCAGGAAATTGCCTCTATTCAGAAGATTGCTCCAAAGAAAATAGAAATGCAGCGCCGTGTACAGCTTGCAAACGAATTTGTAAATCATCGTCTTAAGAAATATGAAACACTTTTAGCTAATCTTCAAAATCCTGATCACGCAATGTATGTAAAAATTGCTACGGCAAATAGAGAATTACAAACAGTACGAGAAGAGGCGATTGCGTTTTTACAAGAACATAATGTGCTCGTAGAAAGAGATGTGTCAACTGAAGAGTTGATTCAACTTCTCCAATCAGAGCAGGATTGGGATGATGGTTCTGCACCTTTGGCAAAGTTAGCTCAATTTGGAAGAGAAATTAAAATGATTCATGATGAATTGAAGGCGTCAGAAGCAGATTTAGCGCGACATATCAATTCAATACAAGCGCGTGTTAATGAGCTAAGACAGTTAAATGAAGTGGAATTTACGTTGCTAGCTCCTTACTACGAAGTAAACCCTGAGCAGCAGAAGAAAAAGCTTTCGGCACTTGTCGCAGCTGCAAGACGACTTGGTTATGGGCAGCAACAAATCAAAGGACTCAAAGAACAAATCATGCGTCCTGATGTGCGCAAAGTATTAAAAGAGATGCGCGATTTTAAACCGGATACAGATGCAACACTTTTTGCTAATGCAGCACTTGCTGTGCTTCAAACAGGGGGGGAATTCCTAGGTGTTATTCAGAATCTGATCCGTAATATTGAAAGAGAAATTTGTGATGCAGCAAAACAGAGGTTTTTAGGGCCTGTTGAACGCAATGATGCTGGAAATGAAAATGATGATTTGAGTGATGATAGCAACTTGAGTGTAAGATTGGGCAATCGAACACCCTGGAGTTCATCGCAACGTTCTGAAGATGAGTTTAGCGATCATGAAGATAGCGACACCGAAGAACTTAATCGGACGAGGATCACAGAGATTGATGACAAAGGAAACTCTATTCATACATTCTAGAAGCCATGCTACGCTTGAGCGCAGCAAGGCTTGTTCCCTACCTTGTCAAATAGCCAATTGATGTGCTTATCTTTTGATGATGGGAGGGATTTTTTTTGTGATGCAGTCTTTCTCGATAATCACTTCTTTAATGGAAGGATCAGAAGGGATGTCATACATCAGCTCTAGGAGTAAGCTCTCTACAATCATGCGGAGCGCTCTTGCTCCTGTTCCAGTTTCTTTTGCTTTCTCTCCCATAGCTCTCAGAGCTTCCTCTGTGAAGTGAAGCTTCACATTTTCTTCTCCAAAGAGGTGTTGATATTGCTTAATGATCGCATTTTTAGGTGCGATTAAGATTGTTACAAGATCATCAATTGTAAGTTCATTGGAATTCGCAATACTATTGAATCTTCCAACAAATTCTGGAATCATGCCAAATTGGATGAGGTCTTCAGGTTCGACTTTTGAGAGTAGGTAATTTGTTTCTTGCGTATCAAAAGTGCGACTTTCGGCAGCATCAAAACCAATGGTTGTTTTGCCAAGTCTTTTTGCAACGATTTTATCAAGATGAACAAACGCTCCGCCAACGATGAAGAGAATATTCTGCGTGTTAACTCGAATATACTCTTGGTTGGGGTGTTTTCTTCCTCCCTTTGGCGGGACGTTGGCAACGGTGCCTTCAACAATTTTTAAAAGCGCTTGTTGTACTCCTTCTCCTGATACATCGCGCGTGATTGAGACGTTACTCGTTGTTTTACGAATTTTGTCGATTTCATCGATATAAATGATGCCCATTTCAGCGCGTGCGATATCGTAATCTGCTGCTTGAACAAGGCGCAAGATAATGTTTTCGACGTCTTCACCTACATAGCCCGCTTCTGTTAATGTTGTAGCATCTGCGATTGCAAAAGGAACATCTAGGACGTTTGCCAACGTTCTTGCCATTAATGTTTTGCCTGAACCTGTTGGACCAAGAAGAAGTACATTGGATTTGCTATATTCGATTTCTGGAGTCTCTTGAGAAAGAGAGCGAATGCGTTTGTAGTGATTATAAACGGCTACCGAGATTGTTTTTTTTGCTTTTTCTTGACCGATTACATAGGCATCAAGAGCATTTTTAATCTCTTTAGGTTTCAGAAGGCGAAGTTCGTGGTGCACGGGTTTTTTCTCGACAATTTCCATGCACAACCGGACACATTTATCGCAAATAAAAGTCTGTGGACCTGAAATGAGCTTCTCCACAAGATCTTCTGTCCGACCGCAAAAAGAACAACTCGCCAGCTCTTTTTCTTTTTTACTCATGTTTTTATCTCAACGCGTTGTGGTTGTACTGCAATTTTGTCTATTAAACCATAGTCTAAAGCTTGTTGCGGAGTCATGAAGAAATCTCTTTCAGAATCTTCAAAGATTTTTTCCAGCGTTTGACCTGTGTGCTCAGATAAAATTTGTGTACACATGCTTTTTAATTTGATGATTTCCTCTGCTTGAAGTGCAATGTCTGCTGCAGTTCCTGTAACGCCACCATGAGGTTGATGAATCATGATTCTACTATTGGGCAGGGCGAATCGTTTTCCTTTTGTCCCCGCTGCTAGAAGAATAGCTCCCATAGAAGCTGCTTGTCCAATGCAGTAGGTGTTGATATCAAAGCCCATGAAACGCATCGTATCGTAGATTGCAAGGGCCGCAGTGATAATACCGCCTGGGGAATTGATGTATACATTGACGTCTTTCTTTGGATCCTCAGCGCGTAAGAACAAGAGTTGAGCGATGACAGTATTTGCAACGCCGTCATCAATTTGTGTGCCGATGAAGACAATACGGTCTTTCAACAAGCGAGAATAAATATCCATTGCGCGTTCGCCGCGACCGGTGTCTTCTATGACATAGGGAATTTGATACATAGGATGTCTCTTATGTTGTTTACAAAAAGTGAAGTGTACCGTTTTGCAAGATTAATTGCAGCAATACCTTAGGTGTATACCGATTTTATTCGGGCTTTTTGCCTGCGTGCGCAATCACGTAATCTTCTGCTTTTTCCAAGATAAGGCGCGAGTAAGCCTCAGCTTGTTGCACTTCATTCATTGTGTGATGAGGTTGGTGCGTTTGTAGTAAAACTTCAAGCGGTGAAGATGCCGGTGGAGGCAGATCTTTTGGTGTGATCGTGATGTTTGCATTTTCCAATATTTTACGACAGAGGTAGAACATGCGCACAGCTTTTTCAGACTGTTGATAAATTGTCTGAATGCTATTTCTTCTTTCAGCATCGCTCATTCCTTGCCAATATTTTTGGAATTCTTGATCGTGCATGAGGTGTTTGAGGCGGAAATGCGTCTCCTTTTCGATAAGAGATGCAGGAAGTGCAATAGGGTACTGGGTAAGAAGAAATTCACTAACTTGCGTGCGTAACTCTTCCTGTACATGACCATCTGCTTTAAAGTTGAGTAGTTTTTCAATTTGCTGATGTAAATCTGCAACAGTTGCAACACCTAATTTTTTTGCAAAATCATCATCAAGAGGGGGCAGTAGTGCTTCTTCAATTGTTTTTAGAGTGAGGCGTACTTTTTTCGGTTTAAATTCTGCTTGCTCTTCCGGAGAAAGTGTGTCATCTGGAGTGCTAACGCCTTCAACGACAGCTCCGGTCGAGAGTCCTAGAACGAGGTCTTTCATCCATTTTGCCATGCTGTGATCGGAAACTTCAAA
>DAHVFY010000022.1 GCA_027316765.1 Parachlamydiales bacterium
GAAACCCCAAAATGTTTCGCTGCTGTTCCGATATTTACTTTCATAACAACAAAATCTACACAAAATGTGTAGATTTGCACAGAAATATCTACATTTTAGTCAGCAGTTGCCAACCCCGAATTGGCGTCTTTCAACCGGAAGCACTACAGGGGTAGATAAATTTTTTTGTTTGCTTTTTTCATAAGGAGGGGTTAGATCTGTTAAAATAAGACCTAAGAGGTCGTTGCAAACTCGCCTAAGATCGGAAAAGTCATGAAAAAAACATTTAAAATAGTCCTTTCAGTCCTCATCATTCTTGCTACCATAGCTCTTTCTATCATGTATATTTCAAGTCACGACATTGCGGTCTTAGAACCTAAAGGGATCATCGGAGAAAAAGAACGCGATTTAATCATCACAGCCTCCCTTTTGATGTTAATCGTTGTCATTCCCGTATTTGTCTTTACTTTATTTTTTGCTTGGAAATACCGAGCAAGTAATGAGAAAGCAAAACATACACCTGATTGGGAGCACAACTATATTGCAGAATACTGCTGGTGGGGCGTGCCTCTTGTCATTATCTTAGTTCTTGCGATCATCACGTGGAAGTCAAGTCATGAACTCAACCCTTTTCGACCTATCGTATCAGACAAAAAACCAATAGAAATTCAAGTTGTAGCTTTAGATTGGAAGTGGTTATTCATCTATCCAGAACATGGAATTGCAGCAATCAATTTTGTTCAATTTCCAGAAAAAACTCCTCTTAATTTTGAAATTACCTCTGATGCTCCAATGAACTCTTTTTGGATTCCACAGCTTGGGGGTCAAATCTATGCAATGCCCGCGATGCGCTCAAAACTACATCTTATGGCAAATGAAATTGGCAGTTATCGGGGTGTTTCAGCAAATATTAGCGGAACAGGTTTTGCCGGCATGCGCTTTACAGCAAACTCTACTTCTGACGAAGACTTTCATGCATGGGTCCAAATGATCAAACAATCTGCAAAACCATTGAATCTCGACGAATATGATCAATTGGTAGCCCCAAGCGAGTACCATCCCGTAACGTACTACGTCCTTGCGCAAGAGGATCTTTTTGAACGCATATTGATGAAATATATGGCGCCCTCAAAAGAACAATGAAGGCTCCCATTTAACCCTTGAGGAAATGTTATGTTTGGAAGATTAACGCTAGAGGCTTTTAAACACGATTGGATTGAATATCTTGCCGGACTCTCCATGTTCTTTGGTGCCATACTCATCATCTTACTTCTAACTTATTATAAGCGCTGGCGCTGGCTTTGGAGTGAATGGTTGACATCCGTGGATCATAAAAAAATCGGCATTATGTATATCGTGGTCTCTTTTATCATGTTAGCAAAAGGGCTCATCGATGCACTGATGATCCGTGGGCAACAGGCCTTTGCAGTTGGAGATTCCATGGGATATTTAACAGCTGATCATTTTCAACAAGTGGTCACAGCTCACGGTGTCACAATGATTTTCTTTGTAGGGATGGGGCTCATGTTTGGTATCATCAACCTGGTGCTGCCTTTACAAATTGGCGCACGTGATGTCGCTTTCCCTTTTCTTAATAATCTAAGTTTTTGGTTATTTTCTTCCGGCGCTATGTTCATCCTCGTTTCTCTTGTCATTGGAGTATATGCTGGAACAGGATGGTCGGCATATCCACCGTTATCGGGAAGTCAATATAACCCGGGGGTTGGCGTTGATTATTGGCTCTGGAGTGTGCAGATCTCAGGAGCGGGTAGCCTTCTCTCGGGAATTAACTTTCTTGCGACCATTCTAAAAATGCGATGCCCTGGAATGTCACTTATGAAAATGCCCATATTTGTCTGGGCAGTCCTTGCAACCGTCGCTCTTGTTGTATTTGCTTTCCCAATCCTTACCGCAGCAGCTGCCATGCTCACTACTGACCGCCTCTTAGACACACGTATTTTCACTCCAGACTTCGGTGGTAATCCCATGATGTACATTAATCTATTCTGGGCATGGGGGCATCCTGAAGTTTATATTCTTATTCTTCCCGCATTTGGCATTTTTTCTGAAGTGGTCCCTGTCTTTTCCCAAAAGAAGCTGTTTGGCTATACTTCAATGGTGTGGGCACTTGTTGCAATCACACTTCTCTCCTTCATCGTATGGTTACATCATTTCTTTACGATGGGAGCTGGAGCCAATGTAAATGCCTTTTTTGGAATCATGACCATGATCATTGCCATTCCAACAGGGGTCAAAGTCTTCAATTGGCTTTTCACCATGTTTAGAGGGCGGATTCGATTTGAGACACCGATGTATTGGTTTCTGGGCTTTATCATCACGTTTACAGTAGGTGGTATGGCAGGTGTTCTCATGTCAATTCCTGCAGCTGATTTTCAGGTGCATAATAGTCTATTTCTAATTGCGCATTTTCACTTTGTGATCATAGGTGGAGTCGTATTCGGCTTCTTTGCCGGCTACAGTTATTGGTTCCCTAAGTTTATGGGTTTTAAACTTGATGAAAAACTTGGAAAATACGCTTTTTGGTGTTGGATTCTAGGATTTCTTATTGCATTCTCTCCCCTTTACCTATTAGGTTTTATGGGTGCTACAAGGCGCCTTAACCAGTACGAAGTCCTGGGCTGGCAGCCTCTATTTATTGTGGCCATTATTGGAGCTACTCTTGTCATGTGCGGATTTGGCTTTCAGCTTCTTCAGCTCATCGTCAGCATCAAAAACCGAGATAAAAATCGAGATCTTACAGGTGACCCTTGGAATGGCAGAACTCTAGAGTGGTCAACCAGATCGCCACCGCCGATTTATAATTTTGCCCACATTCCAGAAGTTCACACACGCGATCCATTTTGGGTTTCAAAACATGCAAAGACGGCTACAAAGCCGCTTCCCTATGAAGATATCCATATGCCAAAAAACACTCCGATTGGTCTTTATATCGGAATATTTAGTTTTCTTTTCGGTTTTGGTCTTATTTGGTACATGTTCTGGTTAGCAGGCCTTGCAGCAATTGGCATGATCGCATGCTGTATTAAGCATCTCGCAGAAAAACATCCTGATTATTATATCAAAGCAGCTGAAGTAGAAAAAATAGAAAACAGGAAATAAAACAGATGAAACAATCCAATCCTATTCAACATGAACAATACCCTGACACGCATCACGACGCTTACTCCAGAACAACTTTTGGGTTTTGGATGTACATTCTTTCCGATTTCATTTTGTTTGGAACTCTTTTTGCAACCTATGCAGTCTTACACAATAACACCTTTGGTGGACCTTCAGGGAAAGAGCTGTTTAATATGCCTATGGCTCTACTACAAACCCTCATTCTACTCATCTGCAGTTTCACTATAGGGCTTGCCAGTGCTTCTGCTCATCGCAAAAACAAAAATTTATGCCTCTCTTTTCTAGTCTCTACTTTTGTTTTGGGTATCATCTTCATGGGAGTTGAATTTTCAGAGCTCTCCCGACTTATTCAAGAGGGTAACAGCTGGAAAAGAAGTGCATTTCTGTCAGCCTATTTTACGGTGATCGGCACACACGGAATCCATGTTCTATTTGCTCTACTTTGGATTCCCGTTTTAGGAATACCCGTTTTACGAGAAGGAATCACATTTGTTAGCGTCAGACGGCTTACATGTCTTAAAATGTTCTGGCAGTTTATTAATATCGTGTGGATCTTTATTTTTTCATTCGTTTACATGATGGCATAATTTTTAGATTAACAAGGGGATCTTTATGATTGACACACACCACGGATGGAATGCTAGCTTTAAACCTCTAGTATTAGGATTTGTATTATCGCTGATATTGATTGCAGCAACCTACCTGATCGTCGTTAATCATCATCTATCCGGTCATATGTTAATGCTAGCTGTTGCCGGACTTGCCGTCGCTCAAACACTTATTCAGCTTATCTTTTTTCTACATCTAGGCTTAGAATCCAAGCCTCATTGGAATACCATCACCTTTCTCTTTGTAACACTTGTCATTATTATCGTCATTGGCGGCTCGCTTTGGATCATGCATAACCTCAATTATAACTTAGAAATGTCGTAATTAGACGAGAACATCAACGAGCTGATGATGGGGATTTTGTTTAGCGCAGTATTGCTTTTCCCATTGACTTGTAAAAAGCACGATAGGGCGCCCCTGCTTATCTCGAGCTAAAAAAGCATTTGCCGGCTTTGAGAATTGATTCATATCTCCGATGATCCAAGCGCTGCATTGGTAAGGAAGCGTCGAAAGAATTGTTTCTACGCCATACTCATCTTTAAGTCGGTACTGCATTACCTCAAATTGCAATTGCCCAACTGCTGCAAAAATTAAATCGCCCTCCTGACTATAGGACTTAAGCAACTGGATAGCACCCTCATCGGTGAGCTGTAACAACCCTTTGTCAAAAGACTTTCTTTTGCCAACGTCTTTGGGTTGCAATCTTGCGAAAATCTCAGGTTGAAACTGTGGAAGAGGTTTAAAATTAAAACCTCCCGTGACAGAAATCGTGTCTCCAATTGCAAATAAAGAAGGATTAATTACACCGATGATATCACCGGGATATGCATCATCTAGAGTTGTTCTCTCTCCTGCGACCATTCCGTGAGGTCGAGAAAGGCGAACTTCTCTTCCCAGTCTGTGATGTTTAACAACAAGATCCCTCTCAAATCTTCCCGAGCAGATCCGAATGAATGCCATACTGTCCCGATGTCTTCTATCCATATTAGCTTGAAGTTTGAAAACATAACCACTAAAGGGAACCTTGATAGGGTCGATCTCGATTTCTGTTCCATCTAATTTATTCGCAAGTCGTGCTTGAGAGCAAGGTGCTAGACGAATAAACGCATCAAAGAAAGGTTCGACACCAAAGTTTGTAAGTGCGGATGCAAAAAAGACAGGAGTGACCTCACCTGCTAAAAAATCGGCTTGTGTAAATGAATTACCTGCAATTGCAAGCAATTCTAATTCTTGAAGCAGTGTTTGGTAGTGCTCTACCCCAAGCTTTGCTTTTGCTTCTTCACTATCTAAAGGTAGCCTTGTAATATCAGCCTTCTGCGCGCCGCCATGAGAGGTTTTAGTAAAAAACAGACACTCTCTATGTTCTCTATCAAAAACCCCTTGAAACTCCTTACCTGATCCAAGCGGCCAGTTCATCGCATAAGAGTGAATCTGTAGAACTTCTTCTACTTCCGTCATCAAATCAAGAGGGTCCCTTCCCGGCATGTCCATTTTATTGATAAAAGTCAAAACAGGGATCTTGCGCAGTCGACAGATCTCAAAAAGCTTACGCGTTTGCTTTTCAACCCCCTTAGAAGCATCGATCACCATGATTGCGCAATCAGCTGCTGTAAGGGTACGATACGTATCTTCAGAGAAATCTTCATGGCCTGGGGTATCCAAAACGTTGATGATCGCGTCCTTGTAGGGAAATTGCATCGCAGAAGAAGTGATCGAGATTCCCCTTTCCTGCTCCATCGCCATCCAATCAGATGTCGCTGCTTTTCTCCCTTTCCTCCCCTTTACGATCCCCGCAGTTAGAATCATTCCCGAATACAAAAGCAGCTTTTCCGTTAATGTCGTCTTTCCCGCATCTGGGTGGCTGATAATAGCAAAGGTGCGCCTCTTTGCGATAGCTTCTTCAAGAGAGAGTTTTTCTTCCATAAATTTTTATTGAATCCAAATTAGATGAGCGCTCAGTATAGCATATTCACCTCTTCTGGTTCAATCGCCTATCTTAGACCCTGATTGGTAGCAATCAGAGTCTTTAGGACTCTATCCTTTGGGAGCTGTTGCGATATAGAATTCTCTATTGTTAAAATTGGTGGGGTAAGGATAATCGGTGTCTTTAAAAAACTCTACATTATGGAAATAGTTCTTAATGTGCTCATAAGTATCTTCTCGGGCATCTATGCATGCTTGTTGCTGAGGAGATGTCATTCCGCCTTCTTTTTTTAATTTCTCAATAATATACGATTGAAAAGCAGGTAGCCACCTTTCTCCCATGTCCTTGACGTAGTCCTCGGAAACTTCTTTAACGAATGCTTCATAATCTTTATGCCCGGTCTCTTTTAAGTGATTAGCAGCTTCTTTAAGAAATGCTTGATAGGCTGCATAACCTTTCTCTTTCAAATCATTAGGTCTAAAACTGTGCTTTTCCAAATATTTATCGAAAAGACGATCTTTAAATTCTCTCTCAGCAGACATAACAGAAGATGGAAGACTCAAAGAACCAAAATTATTCATAGGTTTTTCAATTTTATTAGAGTACGCGCATATATATGGACAGGCTTCAAAAATAAATTTACTCTCAGCTCCAGGTTTCAAAAAACGAGTAAAACGTGCGATAAAGTCGCCTCTAATGCCTTTAACCGTTGATTGATCAATCACAACTAAATCAAAAAGCCCTTCCAACTTTTTACACATCTCTTCCTTGCTAAAATCCATATGAATGTGTAGTCGATTTCGAGAAAATGGCTGCTCAGCAAACATAAGATCTCCTGACACCCACGTCATCCCCTCATCTTCAGGCAGTTTTTCACATGCCATCCTGCCAATCCAAAGCGCTGTTTTACCCCCCACAACGGCAACCTTACTAATCACCACATCGAGATCATACTCGCTTCTGGCTTCTTTAACTGTTGTATATAAACTACTATTAACTTCAACTAGATTAATCGGCATATTATTCCCTTAATTAAATTATTATAACGTTAAAATAAATTATATCATATTTTAACATTAAATGTCAAATTATTTTTTTATTAACAAATTAAGTGAATTTGCTTACAACTCATTCTAAATAAACAACTTACAACATGCCGATATTATCCCGAATTACGACCTATTTACGGTCAAAAATATGGTAAGCGAGAAGCTTTATCCGATCTGTTACGACAAACCAAGCAAGGGCGTAAGCCCAGACAAAAAGCGCCCACCCCCAACCTAGCGGGCTCATGAGAAATCCATACACCGCAATCAAAGTAGCAACTATTTGTGTCCCAAGGACCGCTACCCATAATATCTGCGCAGGACGAATTGACCAAAACGGCCCCCGAGTGCGCGCAAGAAAGATCGTCAGATGGCCTGCAACTGACAGCATGAGATACATAAGCGTTTGAAGGTGAGAACGCTCAAGATGATAGATCCGATCGCCAAGATAGAACAACCCAAATGCTGCAATTGGCCCTGTAAAACCAAGAACAGTTGCAATTGTAAGAACAGTGCGCATGTCCCACGCTTCCGGTTGGTTCTTATAATGAACATGATCATAAGCAATAGAAAGAATAGCTCCGTCATTTAATAGAGCAAGCATAACAATCATGACAGCTGTTAAAGGATAAAAGTTAAAAATCAAAATCGCCAGAGTCATAAATATCAGGACCCGAAGTGTCTCGGCGATGCGATAGATCGCGTAGCTATTCATCCGTTGAAAAATTTTCCGACTCTCTTTAATCGCATCAACAATCACGGATATACCAGGTGTCAACAATACAATAGAAGCAGCGGCACGCGCCGCGTCTGTCGCACCTGAAACAGCAATTCCACAATCGGCTTTTTTTAATGCAGGAGCATCATTGACTCCGTCTCCTGTCATACCAACAATATGGCCCCGCTTTTGCAGTAAATCTACAATATGAAACTTGTGTTCAGGAAATACTTGCGCAAATCCATCTGCTTGTTCAATCGCTTCCACCATCTGCAAAGTCTCCTTGCGCTTGGTATCCCCAAGTTCACTTGCATCAAAAATAGCTGTTCCCATCCCAAGTGTTTTCGCAGTTTCTTTTGCAATAGCCAACTGATCGCCTGTGACCATCTTAATCTGTACACCCATCTGATGTGCAGTCTGAACGGTTATTTTCGCATCTTCTCTTGGCGGATCAAATAAAGGTAAAATTCCAAGATATTGCCACTTACCCTCTTCTTCCTTCCGCGCAACAGCAAGCGAGCGAAAACCGCGCGCTGCAAATGCATCTACAGCCTTATTAACAACATCTTTTATCTCATCTACATTTGTCAATAATTCTAAAATTACCTGTGGAGCACCTTTGGTAACCCTAAATGTCTTTCCATCTACCGTTTTAACCAAAGCTTCCGTACGTTTATGGACAGGATCAAAAGGCTGAAAATGTATCATTTGATAACAGTCCAGCTCCTTCTTATTTTTTAACCCATTTAAAATAGCTAAATCGATCGTGTCATTATCTTCTGCACATGAAGCCAGTGCTCCATTTAAAATGAGATCCTCAGAAGAGATAGAATTCAGACAAAAAGGAGTTCCAAGAGTTAGCTTATTCTGAGTCATGGTCCCTGTCTTGTCTGCACACAGCACATCAACACCTGCCAATTCTTCAATGCTCACTAATCGGCTAACAACCACTTCCCTCTTGGCAAGCAACCTTGCACCCACAGCCATTGTAACTGATAGCACTGTCGGCATGGCTACGGGAATTGCAGCGACTGTCAACACTAGAGCAAATTGCAACGTTGTCAAAATCGGATCGCCACGAAAGAGTGCAACGATAATAATTAATGTAACTAAAGCTACCGCTAGAATGATGAGATAATTGCCAATTTCAAGAACCGCCTTTTGAAAATGACTGACAGTCGACGCCTCTTGTACAAGTTCCGTCGTCTTTCCAAAGTAAGTATCCACACCTGTTGCGTAAACAAGGGCATCAACTTCCCCCTGCCGAATGATTGAGCCTGAAAACACCGTCTCGCCACATTTACGTTCAACAGGCAAGGACTCTCCCGTTAAAGCCGACTGATCTACTTCTATCGGATCTCCCTCTAGTAGGCACGCATCTGCTGGCACAATATCTCCTATACGTACACGAATAATATCGCCTGGCACTAACTCTCGTGCCACAACAGTGATCCATTTTCCATCTCGTTTTACACGAGCTTTAATCGCAAGTTTTGCTTTTAAGGCCTCAATAGCATTGCCTGCTTGATATTCTTCCCAAAATCCAACTGCTGCATTTGTTACAAGTAAAAGTAGAATAATAAAAAAATCAGGCCAATGTCGAACCACAGCAGATAAAATTACAGCAGCTTCAATCATCCAGGCAATAGGGCCCCAAAAATAAGTAAGAACTTTCAAAATCATATTGGGTTTCTTTTCCTGAATCTCATTGAAACCATATTGCGCAAGCAGCTGTCCCACTTTTTTCTCAGTAAGCCCCTCTGAAGAAAACTGCAATTTTTCCTTCAAGGCCGATAAAGAAAGAGATTTCAAATCAACTGCTTGATTAAGTTGCATCTTCTCCCCACTTCCAATTCCGTACTTCAGGCAAATCTTGACCATGTTTCTCAATGTACTGCTTATGCTCAATTAATTTGTCATGCATCAATTGTTTTAAATAATCTCCTTTTGCTCCTAATTGAGGAAGTCTATCGATAACATCTTGCACCAGATGAAATCTGTCGAGATCGTTCTGCACTCTAATATCAAATACTGTCGTAATCGTCCCTTCTTCTTTATATCCCCGAACATGTAAGTTGCGGTTAGCACGGCGATAGGTAAGTCTGTGAATCAACCAAGGGTATCCATGAAAAGCGAAAATGATATGCTGATCCTTTGTAAAAAGTGCATCATAGTCCCGATCACTCAGACCATGAGGATGCTCTGTATTAGGAACAAGCTTCATAAGATCCACGACGTTAATCACACGAATTTTTAAGTCAGGTAAGTGTTTGCGAAGGATAGAAACAGCCGCTAAAACTTCCATTGTTGGAGTGTCTCCGCAACACGCCATTACAACATCAGGATCGCCACCTTGATCATTACTCGCCCACTGCCAAATGCCAAGCCCCTCAGAGCAGTGAATAATGGCCGATTCCATATTCAACCATTGAGGCATAGGGCGTTTTCCAGCAACAACTACATTCACATAATGTCTACTACGCAAACAGTGGTCAAAAACAGATAGAAGACAATTAGCGTCAGGAGGAAGATAGATCCTTACGATGCTTGCTTTTTTATTTGCAACATGGTCAAGAAAACCCGGGTCTTGATGTGTGAAGCCATTATGATCTTGTTGCCAAACATGAGAAGAGAGTAAATAATTCAAAGAAGCAATCGGTCGTCTCCAAGGAAGTTGTGCGGTAATTTTCAGCCACTTGGCGTGCTGATTAAACATCGAATCTACAATGTGAATAAAAGCTTCGTAGCAGTTAAATACGCCATGTCTTCCCGTCAACAAATACCCTTCTAACCACCCCTCAGATTGATGTTCGCTAAGCATTGAATCTAGTACACGTCCTGTCGATGCAAGAAACTCATCATTTGCACATTCTCGAGCTTCCCACTGGCGATTGGTTGTTTCAAAAATCGCTCCCAAAAGATTCGATAGCGTTTCATCCGGACCAAAAATCCTGAAATTACGACTAGTTTCATTGAGCTGGACCACATCGCGTAAAAACTTGCCAAGCACCTGCGTATCTTGTCCTTTAATAGAGCCAGGAAAAGGAACATTAACCGCATGAGCGCGGAAATCGGGCATGCGAAGATCGCGTAAAAGTGCACCGCCATTAGTGTGAGGATTAGCCCCCATCCGCAGAGCTCCTTTTGGCGCAAGTTCCGCTAATTCTGAAATAAGCCTTCCCTTTTCATCAAATAATTCCTCCGGTTTATAGCTCCTCATCCAATTCTCAAGTTCTTTGAGGTGCCCAGAATGTTCAGCATCTACCAAAAGTGGCACTTGATGTGCACGAAAAGTCCCCTCTACTTGCAAACCATCCACTATCTTTGGCCCTGTCCACCCCTTGGGTGATTTCAAAATGATCACAGGCCAACGGGGCCGAGACGCATCATTCCTACTGCGTGCATTTTTATGAATACGCTGAATCTCTTCAATTGCCTGATCCAACGCGCAGGCCATTAACTGATGCATCTCTTCCGGATCTTCACCTTCAACAAAATAAGGAATCCAGCCACATCCTCGAAAAAATTGCTCTAGCTCATCTGGCTCAATCCGCGCTAAAAGAGTAGGATTGCTAATCTTATAGCCATTTAGATGCACAATCGGCAACACAGCTCCGTCATAGATCGGATTAAGAAACTTATTTGATTGCCATGCAGTTGCCAAAGGTCCCGTCTCTGCTTCACCATCACCAATGACGCAAGCCACAATCAAATTTGGATTGTCAAAAACAGCTCCAAAAGCATGACTGAGTGAATATCCAAGCTCACCCCCTTCATGGATTGACCCGGGCGTTGTCGGAGCAACGTGACTGGAAATACCTCCTGGAAAGGAAAACTGCGTGAACAATTTTTTTATCCCTTCTTCATCCTGGCTGATATTGGGATAGATCTCACTATAGCTACCCTCTAGATACGTGTTGGCCACAAGTGCCGGACCGCCATGTCCAGGTCCAGAGATATAAAACATATTAAGATCGTATTTGTTGATAATCCGATTTAAATGCACATAGATAAAGTTTTGACCAGGCGTTGTCCCCCAATGCCCCACTACAATTGGCTTGACATGCGACATCTCTAAAGGTTTTTTTAGCAGAGGATTATCATAAAGATAAATCTGACCAACAGACAAGTAATTAGCAGCTCGCCAATACGCATGCATTTTATGAAGAAGTTCAGAAGAGAGTGTCTTTGTACTCACATTACTACCTTTTTTTAAATAGAATCAAAAATACGACAAATTGTCTTGGCTATCATGAACTCTTCATCTGTATGAATGACATAAACTGCGACAGATCCTTTATCTTTAGAAATCACCTTCTCATTCCCCTCGTTGCGCCTACCCTCAAGCTCAATCCCAAGAAACTCCAACCCTTTGCAAATCCGAGAGCGCACTAAAGGTGCATTCTCCCCTATACCACCAGAAAACACGAGCGTATCAAGCCCTCCCAATGCTGCGGCGAAAGCTCCAATCCATTTCTTAACTTGATAACAAAATAGAGCAACCGCTTCAGCAGCGCGCACATCATGCGCTTCCATATTAAGCAAATCACGCATATCGCCACTTATTTCCGACACGCCAAGCAATCCCGACTGTAAATTGATCATTTCGTTGAACCTCTTTGCATCAAAACCTTCCGTGCGCGCCAAATACCCAACAAGTCCCGGGTCAAGATCTCCTGAGCGCGTGCTCATAGGAACTCCCGCTGCTGGCGTAAATCCCATGCTCGTATCAATCGATTTTCCATCCAATGCAGCAGTTAAGCTCGCTCCATTCCCAAGGTGTGCTAAAATCACACGTCCTTGAGAAGCTGCTACACCCGCTACGTTCCCAAGTTCTGTCAGAAGAAATTCATAAGATAGTCCATGAAATCCATAGCGTCGAACTCCTTGCGCTTCAAAGCGACGAGGAATCGGCAAAATCTGCGCAACGCGTGGCAATGTATGATGAAAAGCTGTATCAAAACACGCAATTTGAAGTAACTTTGGAAACTTGCGATAAAAAGCTTCCATCAATAACACCTCTCCAGGAAGGTGCTCTGGGTCCATTGAGCTGAGTCGATGCAACTCTTCAAGCATTTGTACTGTGATGCGCTCTGGAGCACTATATTTAGATCCGCCATGGACAACACGATGGCCAATGGCTAACCATGCGTGGTGCTGACAACGCTCTTCAAGCCAATCCATAAGAACATGAACAGCCACATCATAATTCGGCACTACTACAGATCGCGTAATACAATCAGATGGATGCACTCCCCTTACTGTCAAGGTCGCCTCAGATAGAGCAATCCGATCGATCACTCCTTCCAAAATCTTCTGTGGCGCTTGCCCAACTCCAAAAAGTGCAAACTTAATGCTCGATGAGCCGCCGTTAAGCGTCAAAATGCATGAACCAGCTGAGGCCATCGATAACTCCTATGAAAACCGCTTCTTGCGGTTATATCATAAAAAATATTTAACTTAATTTAATTCTTTGAACTTTTTTTATATCCCAAAAGTTTTCAACCATATGTCTTAAAACAAGATGCTGAAATACTAATTTAGGAACAGACTCTCCAATTTGAATAAAATCACTTTCAAGACCGGCTATTCCAAGAGCAATTTTTCTGACATCCAGCAAGGCGTTCATAAGTTCAGTTGTCTGATATACCGGAAATTTTTTCTTAAAAAACGCATCTAAATTTTTACGTCCTCCATCTTCAAAACCAACATGTTTTGATTTAATTGCCGCCCTGTTAAGCCATTTAAGAGCACTATCTTTGGAAGGAGCTGCTAAATTAATTTGAATGATCGCGTTGTTGACACGCTGTCGAAGAAATGCAATTTGCTGAGCGGTAATCTTATCGATAACCGGATGTTTCGAAGCGTGTTCAATTGCAGAAAGAACCGGCCGTATTTGATTGTAGGCCTCCTCTGAAATGGTATTGGAATCATACAACAAATTCACAACTTCTAGTGCTCGGCTCCTATCAATTTGCACGTAACTTCTTTTTTTAGGGTGAGAAACAGCGCCCCTAAAGGATAACGCCCAAAATGAGATAAAGTTTTCAGCACTCACTTTCAGAGGATCCAATTTAATAACAAGACAGTTTCCATTGTCATGCTTTGCAGAGCAATATTGATATCTATTAAAATAAACCTTGATCTTTTTAATGAGTCCAAGAGTCGATGGATCCTTCCCTTTTCCCACATACTGATCCATAAAAAATTTGTGACAACCCACATAACCCGTGCCAAAAAACACTGCCATACAAACTCTCCATTTTAAGCCGAAGTCGTGTCGGGTTTTAATTTTATATACCCAGGATGTGCAAGAGATGTCGTCTTAACTTCAGAAGGAGTAAATTCGAGATGATAACCATCAACGCTTTCGATTTCTAAAACATCATCTACATCGAATTTGTCAAGTTCAACAAGCCCCTCAACTTCCAAATGATCATCAAGATGCGATTGTACCATCCCTACGCAAAGCTCCTTTTTAGCTTTTTGAGTAGCCTCAGCCTTATCGGTTGCTACATAAAACCCTGACTGATGCACCTCACCAAACAAATTTTCCGAATAAGCGCCAAAGTTGACAAAATAGAGCTTGTAGCCACCTTTGTTAGCATGACCCCGAGTTAAGCTGATTTGAAAACCATCTGCATGCGTCAGTTCAATGTAAGAATCAATATGAGGTATCTTTTCAGGATACCCAAACCATTTTTCCTTTAATCTAGAGTAAGTTTCTACTAAAGATAACCCTGCAACAAATACAACATCATGCACCTCAATATTTGAGCGAGAAGCATGTCCTCCCAAATACACTGCAAAAAGCTTCATTTTTCACCACTTTTTGATACAATGACCCTCCTTAACCTCTATGAATAAGAGGTAGCAATCAGGGTCGATGGGGCAATAATATTAGATTTCGTAAATTTCCTGAAAGATTTTTACCATACACAAGCTGTACATTGACAAAAAATTTCACGTTCATTAAACTTCCCCACCATATTTGGAGGGCTATTCTATGGGAATAGAAGTAAGTATAAAATCATTGCCTAAACTGTACCCTGTAGAAGGGCAAGACGTTCAATATATTGGGATATTTGCAAATGGAGATCTAGGACCTGTTAACGAATTTGAAAAATTGATAAAAAAAGTCGAAAAGTGTCAGATTTTGATTCTGGCCGACGGAGGAGCTAATCGATTTTTCCAACTAAAGCAAGCGCATCCTTCGTTAGAGTTAAAAGCACGTCCCGTCTGTCTTATTGGCGATTTAGACTCTGTGACACAGGAAGTTCAAGAGTTTTTAAAACAAGAGTTCCCAGAGATGCGGATCATGAAATTTCCAAGAGATAAAGATTTCACGGACCTTGAGGGAGCTTTGCAAATTATTGATATAAAAAAAGTAGAATCCGTTTTTCTTTTTTCCGCTTTAGGCAAAAGAATAGATCACGAGTTGGGTAATATTCAGCTCATGCATCGCAAAGAATTTCGTGGACAATTAGTCATTATTGGACCCAATGATGAAGAACTTAGAGTGCTTCCTACACCCTTTTCAAATTCAATATCGTTTTTTAACAAACCAACAAGCAAACAAGCTCTTCACTTTTCGGGACCTAGAGAACTAACGCCCCCTACACTTGATGCATCAGAGATGTTTATCGAGCTAGATTTCGAAGACGCTCTTTTAGCAGATAAAATTCCTTCAATAGAGTATTTAAAAACTCATCCGTGGCCGTTTCAGTTAAAAGGAAAAAAAGAAACGCTTTTTACAATTATTTCAACGCAGGAATGTCACTTTCCAACGCAAAAAGGACAGACAATTTCCCTAATTCCCTTAACTGGTCCAGTAAAAAATATAAAAACAACAGGACTCAACTGGAACTTAAATACCGACATTTTTGACAAAAAAACATGTGGCATCTCCAATATAGCAATAGAAAAAGAAGTGGTCATTTCTGTGGAAGAAGGAATTCTTCTTTGCATCGTAAATGAATTTATCGATGAAGAAATGCTCTCAACTGAATAACTTAAAACCAAGCTTTTCAACAACTTTTTCTAAGGCTTTTTTTCTTATCCATTGATAAATTATACCCTTATCTTCATACGAAGAACCATACGACCAACGTGAATGACATCTAACATCATTTTTGAAACCAAACCTAATAGCAATACAACAAATCAATTGCTCTTCCTCGGGCAATGCCTCTTTTTTAATAAATAATTCAAACTCGTCGGGATCTTCTTTAAACATCATATCAGGATATTCTTCAATATTTGCTCTGACCCACCCAGCTGTAATATTATTAAAAATTCGATTGTACGTCTTTTCTAAATCAGCGATAGAACAAGGTTCAACACTATCATAAAGCCAAAGAGCTAAACCATGGCCTATCGACTTTCCGCTTGAATTTCTTAGTACGTCATCCCCACCTCCAAACTGATGGATATGCCAAGCCGACCGGTTTCCAATAATCTTTTGAGCATTGTGGCTAAAAACATCAAACATTTTCACATCAATCCAATTATCTAACGTCAGTACTTTGCATTCTTTCATTGTTGAGCCTATGCCCGTGAATAACGGTTGCTCGACTAGCTGCGTCACCAGTCGCATACAACACTGTGGTATTTGAGTAGCGTTTTGCACCTCAAAGCCAAATGATTTAGACCCGGCAAACAATGTTATAGTTGACATGACTCTCCCTTATATTTGGATTTAAACGGCCCTCGATTTTATAAAGTCCAAGGATTCCCTTCAAGGTGGAAAACCGCAAAGTCCCATGTCCTTTTTCCAGCCACTGCAGCTCATTGAAATCGACAAAATATACAACATTTGATACAACCGCTTTTATGGTGATCCATGTCAATTGAACCAAGCTTTCATATCCCTGTTAACATCCAAGGAAAAAATATTGAAGTCACCTTTATCAAAAGCGACAAAGGTTATACCTATGAATGTTCTGATGAACGAGTCCGTGATATTGTTGAAAAAGCATTGCAGTCACATCCTAAAAATGAAACAGAACTTAGAGGGAAAGTCTCTCAACTTCAAACAGAATTTGCTTTTGAAACCCTGCAAAAAACAGCTGCAGGAAGAGAATTCTCCTCTTGGCTAACAGCATTCAACACCGGTCCATTGCCTTTAAAAGAAGTTCATACAAGGTGGCAAACGCCTCCTGATCGGCTTGAACGGGACCGCCACTTCCATTATTACACCGGAGGATATGATCTGATTGCTATTGAAGAGTTAGATGAGAACCATGTGGTTTGTCTTCTTAAAGAAAAATATTCTGATCAGTATGTACAGGTCCAGCTTGCTACTGAAAATGGCAAACTCACAGCCTTTCAAGTACATGCTGTTTCTTCTCCATTTAAAATAGAGAGATTAAATGAAAAAGAACTCATCCCTTTTATAGAAAATTATGTAAATAATTTGATTGAGCGCGGGCTGTTTTCTGGAACTGTGCTGATCGCAAAAGGGAACAATGAGCTTCTTTCTGTAAGTGGAGGAAAGCTTCCTGAAGGGGATGGCTCTGACCTTCAGTTCAATATGGGATCAATGAATAAGATGTTTACGGCAATCGGTATCCTGCAACTGGTAGAAAAAGGTATGATTGCTCTAGACAGCCCTATAGGAACTGTTCTTAAAAATCTTCATCCCGACGTTGCCAAAATTACATTTAGACAGCTCTTACATCATCATGGAGGCGTTGGAGATATTTTTGATATCAAGGAAGACCTTTTTGCAACCCAAGATTTTATCGACCGACTTAACGACCGAGGACTTGTAGAGCCTATCGGAGAGTTCCATTATAGCAATTATGGTTTTGTCCTTATGGGCGCTGCGATTGAAGAACTCACAAACATGACTTATTATGATTATGTGCAGCGTAACATTCTTAACAAAGCGGGCATGACATCTACGCAATTTCCTTTCAGGACAGAACAAGCAGAGAATAGAGCTGTAGGCTATATGCGTGATCTCAACCAAGAGGATTGTCCTTTAGTAGAAAACACAGAAAAACTGCCTTTAAGAGGCACACCTGCAGGTGGAGGCTACTCAACTGCGAGAGACTTGCTTCATTTTGCCAATGCTCTAGAGCAGGGAGTCCTTCTCGATCCATCCCTTCTAAAAACAGCTGAAAGGGATGCTGTCCCAACAGGCTGGGGAGAGCAGTACGGTCTTGGCTTCTTTGTTGGAGACTCATGGTATGGACATACGGGTGTTGCTGAGGGAATTAACGACAATTTTAAAATTTTTCCAAGCTCAGGCTACTACGTAATCATCCTTGCCAATATGGACAGGCCTGCAGCAGAAAGAGTTGCCGACTTTATCCAAGCCCGTCTCCCTTCTGCAAAACAACAAATGAAAAATACAATTCGGAGTTAAAAATCTTTGCTTATTGTGAGCAAAACCTCGTTTGACCAGTAGTGAGAACCAAATTCTCCTTCATAACCGAAATCCAACTGAACAGGATTCTCTTTACCTACGGCTACGAGAAAGTTGAGTCCCACAGCAGCTAAATTGAGGTTTTGGTTGACAGCCGTAACTGTAAAAGCACCTGGGGTTCCAACAAACGCTGTATTCACAGTCCCTGTGCCAAATGGCTTTTCAAAAACATACGATGCTTTCTCTCGTAAAGAAAAGACGCCCCAGCTCTTTTCCCATTTTTCACAGAATTTCAAACCCGTTTCACTGCGAACTATAGAGCTGTTATTTGCTTTTTGACGAGCATTGAATGGAGATGCCCCATGTTCTTGGTATCCTCTTTGCCAAAAAATGGCCCAATCTGCCGCTGTAAATGGGATGAGATCACCCCAAGAAAATTGTTTGTCATATCCCACTTCTAAGTGCGGGACCAGCTGCCATGCAAAAATATCTGCATGTGCATTTTCAGAAAATCCGGGAAAAGAAATGTGCCTTGTATTATCGATCTGGCTAAATATACCCCAAACAGCAGGAGAAAAATAAAAAACACCCACAAAGCTGTTATCATAAAGAGAAGCGAAGTAGTAGTTGATATCGCCATGACCTGCATGATGGTCCTCATTGAAATGGGAATGAGCATATCCTAAAGCGCATCCAGCAAGACCTTTATTTTCTCCATAATAATCAAAACCTACAAGAACCGCTTCTGAGATAAAATTAAACGAGGGATTTTGTAAGGAGGCGGACTGATGAGAAAATTCTCCAAATCCTGATATCCATGCAGAAAACTTGTTCTTTATCCCCCTATTTTTTGCCGGTGCAATGATCCTATCCGAGCTATCTGCAGTAAGCGCTGCCGCAACCTTGCTTTCCAAAGGCGCTCTTTCAGAAAACCTGAAATCATCTATATGAGTATTCAAGAGATTGCTAATGGAAAATGTCGTCTGTGCTGTAATGTACATCCCAAAAGCGTTTCTTGCTGGGGACACACTACTGAGCGCGCTCTTTAAACCGCTCTCGGTTAAACTATCGAAATGAGCACGTGTAGAATTGCTTGCATTTTGGTTGAGATGGCGCGCGATCTTGAGCGCATTGCCAGATAAGCCAGATGTCGCAAGAATATAAGTAGGCGCAAATAGATAGGAGAGATAGATGCTATTGCCTATTTGATTTAAGGCAAAAGTAAATCCCTCAGCTCCGCCAAACACTGTGGGATCAAAAGCTCCGCTAATACTTGTAGCCTCCAAAATCTGATACTCACCGCTTTGAAGATATGTGCCAGGATCCATTACGACTTCTACATTACCGGCAAGTGTAGCCGCCCCGCTGACCTGAAGAAGAGACGACGATGTGGGATCGATTTCCACTGAAAAAATGGAGCCTGTTTCAAAGGTAATCGGACCAGAATTCATAGTCCCAATGGAATTGCCAGGAGCAATCGTAGCTCCGCTGTTTACAATTAAAGAACCCACGGCTCCTGTGCCTTTTAATATTGACCCAGAGTTTAAATGAAGAGTCGAAGATGCAATCGATCCATTAACAATGAGTCTACCCTCAGCGCCAACTGTGGTTTCACCGGTGTAGGTATTGGTCCCATTCAAAACGAGGGTTCCAGGACCTTGCAGAGCAAGAGCGCTACCACTGCCCGTTCCAGCTGTCCAAGAATACCCCGAAGGAATGGAATTACTACTATCATCAGCAATGGTTCCAAAAAGTGTTACGGTATTCCCCGTTCCTGGAGAAAATATAAGAGTAGCGCCAGTGACTGCAAACAGATCACTACCGACAGCAACGCCTGAGCCTTCATTCGCGGTAACTTTATTGTTATTTGTCGAG
>DAHVFY010000023.1 GCA_027316765.1 Parachlamydiales bacterium
AGAGGATCGTAGGTGTAGCGGACTGTTTTCTCTTCGGTCGTAATTTCAGTAAGTCTTGCGAGGGCGTCGTATTTGTAGAGGATAGTACCGGAGGGTGTGATGCGCGTCATGGGATTGCCATCTAGGTCGTAGGTGAAGGTTTCGCTCTGTGTTGCGATGAGCTCTAAAGCATCGTTGATGTTGTGATCGGTGGAATTTCCCAGGGAATCAAAGTTGTACGATTTGGCATTTTCTGTTTGCAGTTGTTTTAGGGGGTCGTAGGTATAGGTTTTGCCTCCAAAGAGGGAGGTCTCTGTTTTTTCTACAAGGTGTGTTAGGCCATAATTGATCGTCTGAGTGAGGTAGGGAGAGGTTTGATGGCTTGGTCTTTCAAAATGGTCATGCCTTGTATGGATGGTGCCGAGGCTGCAGATCATCTCTTCTTCCGCAACGTGTCCATTTGGATCAAAGGCTGTGTAGGTGTGTTCGTAGAGAAAATCTCCTGCTCGGTTATAGCGAGAGACGCTTGATAAGTGCATTCCTTTGTAGTCGTAGTGAATTGAAGAGAGGTCCGGAAGGGTAAATTCTATGCATCTTCCGTGGGTGTCGTAGCACCAACTGACGCCTGTATTTTCTGCAACAAGTTCTCCAAAGTGATTGTAGGAGCGAATTAATATACGATTGTGAATCAGATCGGCAATGTGGGTTTTTTCTTGGGAGTAGCTGTATGTGTAATGCACGGTTGTGTTAGAGCTAAAGATCTCAATCGGTCTTGCTAAGCCATCGTAAAGTGTTGTGAGGGTAATTCCACTTGGAAGGGTTTTTTCGACTTTATTTTCTTTTGGAAAGTAGTCGAACGTGGTGATTTTACCGCCTGAGTCAACTTGTCGGATCATCTGTCCTACGAGATTGTATGTTAAAGAGGTCGTGAGGACTTTTGATGGGTGGGTGTCGACGTAAAGGGTTGTTAAAATTTTTGCTTTGTTGCTCGAGCGATCGTAGAGAATTTTTTCTTCAGAAAGGGTCTGATCTTTGTTGTCTTTTTTTTGCACACAAATGACGCGGCTAGCCGGATCGTAGAGTTCAATCGTCTTGTTTCCAAGAGGGTCAATTGTTGTTTTTGTTGTATCTGTATAGATAAATTGTGTTTCATTTCCATCGGGATCTGTGTGGAGTTTAAGATGTCCTTCATCGTCGTAAGAGAAAAGATCGAGGGTCTCTTTTTGGGAGGTGATTCTCGTGGCTGTTGCCTTTCTGTTCTCTTTGTAGGTGAAAGACATCTTATTTTCGATGTGGGAGGTGGTGTCTTCAATCCACTCTTCGATCACGCGCCCTGCAACGTCGTGCATCTGTACGTGGGTTGTGCAGCCATCAGATGTGCGTTCTAGAAACCCTAAGGCATCGTAGGTAAAGGTGGTGATTCTATCTTCTCTCTCTTCGCTGATTTTTCGACCTGCTAGATCATAACTGTACTTGGTAATAAGGCCGTGGGGATCTGTGTAGGAAAGCAGATGGAAGGTGTTATAATCCCACGTTTCTTCGCTTAACACTTCTCCTGAAGAAGCATAAATTTTCTTTTTTTTGATTCTTTGAAAGATGTCGTAGTCGTAATGGATCTTTGTGCCACATGGGAGGGTGGTTTGGGCAAGTGTGCTGTTGTTATTGTAGACGTGGCGTGTTTCTGTGCCATTAGCTGCGATAATCCTGTAGGGTTTGCCAAAGGTTGTATAGAAAGTTTGTGTAAGAGCTCCTCGTGGATCTTTTTCAGAGGTGAGATGTCCTTGAATGTCGTAACCATGTTCAAAAATGGGTGTATAGAGAACGTCATTTTCATCTTTAATTTGGGGAAGCTCTGTTTTGAAGCACCTTGAGAAGGCATCGTATTCGTATTTTGTCGTATTTCCTTTGAGATCCTCTTTAAACCAGACTCTGCCTTTAGTGTCATAGGTGATGATCGCCTTTTTTTCTCCAACCTGAGTAGAGAAAAGCCTGCCTGCATCATCGTAGGAAAAGATTTTAAGAGGCAGTCCTACTTCTTTTTCATCTTCAAGTTGATCACTTAAATCGAAGTTCCATATGCTTGTTTGCCCAAAAGGATCTGTCTTGGAGCTCAGATTTCCATGACTGTCATAGGAGCACTTTAGCGAGTAGCGGTAGGTGCCGGTTTCATCAAAGACTTGTTCTTCTTCGACCTTGTTTTTTTTGTAGATGTAGCGCGTTTCTTTTAAAAAGATTTCAAGCCCTTTGCTTAAGTAATATTCAGAAACACTGCTCGGTAAACCGGCTGGGGTGTCATTCTTATAACGCTTGATATGTCTTTCAGAAACGTCAGATAGATCATCCAGGTGTTCTGAGACTCCGTCGTCGATGATCTCTGCAATGAGCAGGTGATCGTTGTCATAGAGGAAAAATTCTCTCTGAATAATGGAAGAGTCTTTGTAGGTGAATTTGGCCGTCAGAAGATTAGTTCCGGGGAAATATCGATACCGATAAGTGGGGCCTTGTTCTTCGATCTCTAAAGTCGGGACGGTAAAGCCCGGTAGATACTCATAGTATTTACGAAATGTCTTTGCTTCTAAAAGTGTACCCGGATGTTGCCAATCAAATCGGTCTTTTGCATTCCCTGTCAGATTGCCATAGAGAATTTCTTCTTTGATATTGCCAAAGTCGTCATAGACAAAGACTCTGCTAAAAATGCTTTTTCCTGAGGCATCATGAAGAGATCTGCTTTTTAGGAGCTCATTTTCCCATGTAAATTGCTGGAAGCAATAGAGCTGATCAAGAGCGTCAAAATACTCAATTTTATTTAATCTGCTCTCGTTATGCCAATAACGGGTAAGGATCCGATTACAATCGCGTACATCGGTGACATTTTTTTGGTAGGAGAAGGTGGCAACTGTGCCGATTGGATTCTCGATTAAGCGGACTTTATCCGCGTGGACGGGGATTTTGTGGGGTTTATGCTTCCATTTATTTTCTTCTCTATCATGTTCTGGCAGAAAATAACGGGCTGTGAATTGCGCTTTTCCTTCTAATTCAAAAGTTTCAGTGCGTACTCCAATTCCACTGCGAGCCGCGCTATAGAGGTAATTCTCAGAGGGGCGTTTGTCACTGTCTACGTGTTTTAAATAGTATCTCTCTTTGTACTCGCTTACAAAATAATGGAAATGGCTTTCATCTGATGTTTCAACATAAATTGGATGCGGCGGTTTTTTTTCTAAAATATCGAATTTGATCCAAGAAAATGTTTTCGAGCCATTGGGGCTTTTGAGCGAGATTTGTTTAAGTCTACTATTCTTTGTGTACTCATAGTGAACTTCAAAGCCGTTTGGAAGAACTTCTTTTGTGAGATAATAAAAATAGGGAGAGGAGCGTTCTTCATAAACGCGCTTGCCACCCTCTTTTGGGAAAAGAGTCGCCCGGTTGTGTTTGGTGTTGATCTTGAGAAATTCTTTTTTTTGTTTGTTAGAAGGGGCATCGGAAACTAGAAAGAAAATGTGGTCGTTGACTTTGTGACTGTAAGTATATACCCCTTCCACTTGAAAGGCACCCACAAGCAAAACGATTCAAAACAAAAAATTTCGAATCAAAGACCGAGGATAATATTGAATTAATATTAACCTCGGTCTTTGATTCGAAATTTTGAAGTTTTCAATTCGTTTTTCTTGGGCGCTTTTCAAGCGGAAGGGGTATAGTAAGAAGAAGCGCCTGAGGCTTCTGTTAATGAGGCTGTTGTGTTCCGTCTTATTTTAGGAAGATCAAGGATTAAGTGGATCTGTGGAAAAAAATGCCATCCGCCTTGCAGCGTCCACGCCCCTTTTAATTTATGCCGCGTTTGATCCATATTGTTTTTTGTGCGTTCAAGGGCGCCGGCGCTTGTATAAGTGCGTAGAAGTTTAAGAGCCACAGGTCCTGCAACACTATCGTCGATGAATGAAAGATCAAGATGACCTGTGATGACGTTTACATTGTGACAGATGTGCGGATCTTCCTCTGGAAAAAGAGGATCTTGACCTCCATGGACAAGTAGAGGTAATAAAAGAAACAGCAAACGTAAAAGCATTTTGACCTTTTTTAACTTCTAAAAAAACGGAATTTTAGAAGTCAAAAGAGATTTTTATCAAGAGATTTTTGTTAACTTGCGTGAATGCCGAAATAACGGTCGCCATAGTCTCCAAGGCCTGGAACGATGAACTTTTTGTCGTCGAGCTTTTCGTCTTGTGCTGCGATTTGGATTTGGATGTCTGGAAAACTGTTTTTGATCCGAGCGATTCCTTCAGGAGCTGCAATGATGCTGACAAGTGTCACGCGTTTTGCCGCAACACCTCGAGCTTTTAGTTTTTCAAGAGCAAGAATTGTACTTCCCCCTGTTGCTAGCATCGGATCAAGAATGATGATTCTATCATGATCGCCAATAAAAGGAAGGTTTTCATAATAAAGGCAGGGTTTAGCTGTTTCTTCATCGCGTCGAATGCCAAAAAAACCGACGGGAGCTTCATCAAAAATACGCATAAAGGCGGGCAAAAGAGCAATTCCTGCACGCAAAATTGGAATGAGTACAACAGAATGGATGGGTTTAAACCCTTGGGTGGGAGAGATGGGGGTTTCAACAATGAATGATTGCATTTCTGTATGCTCTGCAGCTTCTGCAGCCAAGAGCTCGGAGAGTTTATCTGAAGCGTTTCTAAACTCGCTTTGAGTTGTATTTTTATTTCGCAGAATCGTTAGTAAAGCAGCTTTCAAGAGGCAGTCCCACTTTTTTTGAAGATCTTATAGATGCTTTTCTTCTCTATCTGGTTCGTAGACGGGATGGATTTTAAATCCGGCCTGTCTTACAGAAAAGATGAGGTTGGCAACAGGTTCCCATTTAGCGTTTTTATCGATATGAAGGAGGACCTTAGTGCGCTCGTTCTCTTTGGGTAAGAGGCCGAGCTTTTGTTGTTTTTCTAGTTCTTGTTCAATAGCTTCTGTGTTTTCCATGTAGTACTCATTAAACTCGCTGATCCACTTGTATTCTCCTTTTTCGGTTACGGCAAGGACGACCATGTAGGAGGGGTTATATGAAGCGACTTTAGAGTCTTCTTTTGCGGGATGAACCTTGACAAGGCTGACTTCACTATCAAACAGAGCGGTCTTTGCAACGGCAAGTGTTGCAAAGACGGCGATTACAAGAAAGAGGAAATCGACCATGGGGGCCAGATTGATTTTTTCTTGTTTCTTGAGTTCTTCTTCAGGAATGATGCTCATAGTTTCCAAGCTCCACTATTGCTGGCCATAATGGCTTTTGTTGTCGATCAAGGAAGCAAAAGATTGCGCTTCGTTTTCAACTCGAACAAGAAGGCGGACGAGACGGTATTTAGCGATTGAATGGAGCATGAGTGCTAAGATCGCAACAATGAGTCCGGCAACGGTTGTTCCAACTGAAACGCCAAGACCGTCGAAAAGGATAGAAAAGCTTTCCATTGATCGGTTTAAATCGTAAAATGCGTAAAACATTCCAAGAACTGTACCTAAAAGTCCTAGCATGGGTGCTATGAGAGCGATATCGTTAAGAAAAGAGAGTCTTTGCCAGAACGTAATCGTTGCTCTTTTGCCTTCGGTTTTCATGTTTTCGATCATCACTTGTAATCCGTGTGATCTGGAAGAGATCCCTGCGGAGAGCATTTTGCAAAAAAAGCTGTTCTGTGTTGAGCAAAGAGCTAAAGCTTCATCGTATTGATTGCTGTGAAGTTTTTGTCGTATTTGTTTTAAAAGGGGCTCAGAAAGGGCTCCTGCATATTTAAGCTTCATTAAGCTGTAGATCCAAATGAACACGGTTGACATTGACATGAGAAACAAAATGGAATAAATGATAGGAGCGCCTTGAAATACTTGCTCTAAATTAATATTAAACTTGGGAGCTGCGCTGTTGTCTTTGGCTGCGAGTTTAAGTTGAGAGTGCATGAGAGGGGAAAAAGCGACCTCTTTTTTTTCTTCTATCACCATTTGAGGCTCTTCGATAACTGCGATATCCTCTTGTGCGGCCATTTCCGAGGGTGTTTCAGATTTGTCTTCTGCGGATTGTTCGACAATTTCCTCTTCAACAAGGGATGTGGAAGATGGAGTTGCAAAAAACTCATCTTCGAAGCTGAAAATAGATGTTTCAAGTTCGTCTTGAAGGCTTTCTTCGTTAGAAAGCTCGTCTGCAGACAGTCCTGTGAACAAGAAAAGAGAGGATGCAAGTGATAAAATTGTGATTCTCTTCATAACGAGTTTTTCTCCCAATATAGAAGTATTTATTTAAGATTAACGCGTAGGTTTTTAATGATCAAGCTACTTCGGTGTGGATTTCAGATTAGTTTTTATGGTATCATCTGGCGCGATGAAGCCAAAAAATTTAAAATGTCCCTTTACATGGGAAGAAAGAAGGCCTTTACTTCACGATAAGGTTCTTTATGTTCCTGAACATTACGATCGCCATTGCATGGAGGGATTACCCTCTTTTGATCATCCTGATTTTTTTGGAAATTCAAATGAAGTTTTTATTGAATATTGTGCAGGAAATGGTCTTTGGATAGCGGAAATGGCAAAAAAGAATCCTCAGATTAACTGGATTGCTGTCGAGTATGAGTTTGATAGGATGCGCAAAATTTGGTCTAAAATTCATAATTACAATCTCTCAAATCTTGTGGTTGTTTCTGGAGAAGCGTTGACGTTTACTCGGCATTATCTTGCAACACATTCTATTGATGGCATCTATATGAACTTTCCAGATCCTTGGCCAAAACAAAAACATGCTAAAAATCGACTTGTCCAAAGGCCCTTCGTTGAAGAGATTGCGCGTGTTGTCAAAGAGGGGAGGAGGGCTGTTTTTGCAACCGATGACTTTACTTACGCAAGTCAAATTCGTCGTGAGATGTGCGGACACTCTTCATGGACGCCTTCTTTTCCGGAGCCATTTTTTATTACAGATTGGCCGGATTATGGGACCTCTTACTTTGAAGCCCTTTGGCGGGGAAAAGGAAAAACCATTCATTATCTTCAATTTCAGAAAAAACCATCTGTTTAAAATTTAGGTTATTATGTTTTTATTTGACCAACGACGGTTCTATTTTGACAAAACGCCTTTTATTCCTGTTATTGGACAGGATGAGACCTGTAATGTGGCGCCGATCGAACTCTTGGCAGATTTACATCACGATTTGGATTGGAAAAAGGCCTATGAAGAGGCGGCTGAAGCTGTTAAATGCGGTAAATGGCTTTTTTGGCATTTTAATTTTGGTTTAGAAAAGAGTGTTTTGGCTCTTGAGGATACGGCGCAGTTTTTCTCTTTTACAATTGCCATTGAAGAGTTCTTAAAACAACTGTGGCCTGTATTTGGCGAAAAAACGTTTGGCGCATCCGTGTATAGAGGAAGCATCGATATTGCCTCTAGATTTTTGTGGTCGCATGCGCATGAGAAGCATTTTAAAGAATCACTGCTTGATGAACATCTTTACTGTGTCGATGTTTTTGCTGAATATTTACATAGGCTTTCTTCTTATTTTCCTGATAATCTGCTTGCCTTTTGTTTTTTTGATACTTCTTTTTGTGGACCAGCTCAACAGGCTCAGCTACTTTCTAAGGAGCGCTTTGCGCATTTTCATCTCGCTGTCAAAGGAGCGCATCGACTGTCAAATGGGTTGATCTGGAAAGAAAACAAAGCATTTTTTGAAGTGAAAGAAGTGTCAAAAGGAGTTCTTCTTCCATCCGATGCGTTGTGCTGCTGCAACGTTCTTATGAAGGTTGATGCACTTGTAGAGCAGTTTTCTCAAAAAGGAGAAGCTTTGCGTATCATTCCAGAAATGCTTTTTAATGAGGAATGGGATGGTTTGGATGTTATATTTGCAATGGAAGACGTTTTGACAATTCAAGGGCGCCGCAGACTTCAGGGATTCGCTGCAGCAGGCGGAGAAATTGTATTTGTATAAAAAAAATGGCAACCTAAAAAGGTCGCCATTTTGTTTCTAAACAATCGGAGCAGAGGGATTCGAACCCCCGACCCACTGCTCCCAAAGCAGTTGCGCTAGCCAGGCTGCGCTATGCTCCGATCGACTTTAGATAAGCTAGCATACGCTTTTGGAAGGTTTTTTGGCAAGTCCCTATATTTTTCATGGGCGAAAAAATCAATTTTTTGAGATCCTGAAGGAGACTAAGGAGTATATATGTCGTCATTTCACCACCTAAAAGCAGGGATCCATTTAAGTGAGCTTGCTGAAAACCCAATAGATTTTTCAAAAGAGGGGGTTTTAACTCCCAAGCGGATTGATGCTATGGTGGCCGAAGCGTTAGAAATGAAACTTTTCTATGCCACAGAGCGCGTTTCTGATCCGGTTATGGATGCTCTCTTTGCCCTTGCCGAAGAGACGGAAGCTGTTAAAAAAATGGAAAGGATGCAGGCGGGAGAGGTTGTCAATGCAATCGAAGGATACCCGAGCGAAAACCGTCCTGCACTGCATACCGCGATGCGCGACTTTTTCGAAAATCGAAATTCTTCACAGATCGCAGCAGAGGCGACAACTCTTGCTTATGCAGAGCTAGAAAAGCTTAAAATTTTTTTGAATGACTGTGATAGATTTACAGATTTGGTTCAGGTGGGCATTGGCGGCTCAGAACTTGGACCGAAAGCAATCTATATGGCGCTTGCCACTTATCAAAAGCCAAAACGCAATGTACATTTTTTATCAAATGTTGACCCAGATGATGCGGCGCATATTTTTCGCAATCTTGACTTATCTAAAACACTTGTTGTTTCTGTGTCCAAGTCAGGAAGTACTTTAGAAACGCTGACAAACGAAGAATTTGTTAGAGAGTGGTTCAAAAAGGCAGGTTTGGATCCTAAAGACCATATCGTTGCTGTAACGGGAAAGGGTAGTCCTATGGATGATCCCACTCGTTATCTCGCTTCTTTTTATATTTGGGATTATATTGGAGGTAGATATTCGGTCACATCAATGGTAGGAGGTGTGACGCTTGCATTTGCTCTTGGCATGGACCGTTTTCTCGATTTTCTGCGCGGCGCTAATGCGATGGATAAAGTGGCGATGCGCAAAGACGCAAAACAAAATTTGCCTCTACTTTCAGCACTTCTTGGAATTTGGAATCGTAATTTTCTCGGCTTGCCAACAGTGGCTATCATTCCCTACTCACAAGCTTTGCATCGCTTAACAGCACACCTTCAACAACTAGATATGGAGTCCAACGGCAAGAGGATCGACAAGAGAGGCCATCCTGTTGATTTTGATACAGGCCCGATTATTTGGGGAGAGCCGGGCACGAACGGTCAACACTCTTTTTATCAAATGATTCATCAGGGGACAACAACGGTTGCTTTAGAATTTCTTGGATTTAAAGAGAGTCAATATCGCGAAGATCTTCTTTATCAAGGGACCACTTCTCAAGAAAAGCTGTTATCGAATCTTTTGGCTCAATCTATAGCTCTTGCAATTGGTCAGAAGAGCGATAATCCCAACAAATATTTTCCAGGGAATCGACCCAATAGGATTCTTTTTGGTCAAAGGCTTGACCCCTTTACGATGGGCGCAATTTTGTCTTATTATGAACATAAAGTTGCTTTTCAGGGATTCATCTGGAATATCAACTCCTTTGATCAAGAAGGTGTTCAGCTTGGCAAGGTTCTTGCTTTGAAAATCATCGATCAATTTGCTAAACAAAAAGAGGGGAAATCGCTTGATGCTAAAGATTTTCCTCTTGGTCAAGCCTACTTGCGCCACCTTTAGCTGTTACGTAAGATTGCCATTTGAGATATGAAGTTTATGAGCTGAGATGTCGATGTCAAAGGGGGATGTCAAAAAAACTTGATTTAAGTTTTGTAGTTTGTTTTGGAAAAGAGTGTGTCTTGTGGCATCAAGATGCACGCCAAAATCGTCAATACACATAAGAGGCGGCGCTGCAGCAAGACTCTGTAGTCGTTCCCATTCTGCAAAGCGGACAGCAGATATGCAGCTTCTTTTTTGTCCTTCACTCGCATAGGCTTTAGCTTCCTTTTCAGAGACATTGATAAGAAGATCATCGCGATGAGGGCCTGTCAGCGTGGACCCAAGTTGCATCTCGCGGGAGCGCAATTTTTGAAATTGATGACGAAAATTGTCTGTGAGGCTTGTTTCTTCTCTTATGAAACTTGGCACGTATGTCATAGTTAAATGATCTTGATTCTGAGATAAATGCTGCATGTGAACATTTAGGGGGGAGGCTAACTCAAACACTGCTTCCTTTCTTTTAATAACAAGATAGGCTGCGGAAAGGGCCATAATTTCTTCCCAAGCACTTATAGTCGCTTCCGTTTTCTTTTTAAGAAGCTGATTGCGTTGACGCATTGCATTGGTGTAGCGAACAAGGTGATGAACATAAAGAGGGTTTGTCTGAGCGATGTGTAAGTTAAGAAAGCGTCGTCGTTCTAAAGGGGCGCCTGTGATTAAAGAGATGTCTTCTGGCGCAAAAAGGACAGATGGCATAAGGCCAAGCAGATTAGAAAAACTGTGGTAAGAGGTGTTGTTGTAATGAATTTTTTTTTCTTTGCCATCAAAGTAGATCTTGAGAGTTTGCACAAGATGATCGCGTACAAACTCAGCTTGTAGATAAAAATAGTTTTCTTTATGGCGAATGAGTTCTGAGAGAGTTGATGTCCTAAAGGACTTTCCTGTACTCAGAAAAAAAATCGCTTCTAAAAGATTTGTCTTCCCTTGACCATTAGGGCCTTGGATCAGATTGATCCTTGGCCCGAAAGAAACACGCACCTCAGATAAGTTGCGAAAATTTTTCAAATACAGGCGCTGAAGAAACATCTCAAGTCTCAAGACGCATTGGCATGATCACAAAAAGAGCAGAGGAGGAGTCGGTGATAAGAGCTGGATTGTAAGGGTCTGTGATATCGAACTCAATGGTTTCATCCTTGCTATGGCGAAGAACGTCAATGAAATAATGCGGTTTAAAAGCGATTTCTAACTTGGACCCGCCATAGTTAACCGGCATGCTAACTTTTCCTTCCCCAATCTCTCCGCTCATTGCAGAAAGGTGCAGTTCGCCCGGAACGAATGAAAAACGGACGGAGGCGCTATCTTCTGTAGTGAAAAGAGAAACCTGACGCAAAAGAGATGTCAACTCCTCTCTATGTAGAGTGATGGGTTCCTTGGATTTTTCCGGGATCACTCTTGATACATCGGGGTATTGTCCGGAAAGAAGTTTAGAAATAAGAGTGATCGATCCGACCTCAAGAGAAATTTTATCTTTCATAAAAACAAGTCGCGCCAGGGGCTCTTTTTCATCGAGAATTTTGATCATTTCTTCAACAGCCTTCAAAGGGATAATAAAAGAACTGCTGTAGTCGGAGGGGAGGTCTACAGGTGTCCAGAGTTTAGCAAGTCGTTTTCCGTCTGTAGCAAGAAACATGACTTGATGATTTCGAGTTTCGAGAAAAATTCCGTTCAGAACTTGTCTTTCATCGTCACGTGCTGCAGCAAAAGAACTTCTTGTGAGCATTTCTTTTAATAGTGCCGGTGGAATCGTTGTTGTAATCCCTTCAGAAAGATCGGGGAGTTGAGGAAACTCGCTTTTATGCATCCCTTGAATTTTAAAGTGAGAAGAACCTGCGTTGATGTGTGCGACCTCTGGTGTGGAGCAGTGAATTTCCATTTGAGGTGCTGTAAGCTCTCGAATTAATTGAAAGAAGCGGCGTGCAGGTAATGTGATTGCCCCTTCTTCAAGGACCTTGGCTTCTGCATAGGCACGCATGCTAACTGTTAAATCGGTTCCACTGATCAAGAGTTGATCGGCGGAAGCTTCAATCAAAACATTACCTAGAACCGGGAGAGAGGGTTTTGTTGGAACAACACCTTGAATTTTACTTATCAGTGCACTCAGTGCAATTTTAGAGATAATGACTTTCATATCAACCTTATTTTTGATGACCTAAATCTTGAATCACTATGTGTATAAATTAAACTCAAAATTTAGGTTAGTAGTTTTTTAATGCTCTGTCTACCGCTTTTTTATGCTCTCGTTCTTTGATAGCAGCTCGCTTGTCGTGTAATTTTTTTCCACGCGCTACGCCGATTTTTACTTTAACATAACCGTTTTTTAAGTACATTGCAGTTGGGATTAAAGTGAGTCCTTTTTCCTGCGATAAAGATTGTAGTTTTGCAATTTCTCGTTTATGGAGAAGGAGTTTACGCTCACGCCTTTCTTCATGATTAAAAAGACTGCCGAACTTATAGGGAGCAATCGACGCATTTTTGAGGATAACAGTATCATTGGATACGAGAACGTAAGCATCTTGTAAGCTTCCGCCATGATTTCGTAGTGATTTGATTTCAGTTCCTAGTAAAACAATTCCAGCTTCAAAGGTTTCTAAAATCTCATATTCGTGGAAAGCACGCCTATTCGAAACCAGTTCCCCTTCATTTTTTGCCATATGAGACCAGATGATTTTTGACCATAATAACCTCACCTATCTCGCTATGCACCTAAGTGAGGGTAGGGGACAAGTTGGTTTGATATGCATTATGCAGGAGAGGGAACGTTTTTATCCAGTTCTCAAATTTCGTACGCATTAAAAGCTGCGACTTGCGCCAAAAATAGAAACTCCAAAAGGGGTTACGCAAAAACAATCTTTATCGCAAAATTTTCCAGCAGCCACGACGCCGATCTTGAGAAGCCAGTCGAAAATTGTCATTTTAATTAGTTTTTTTTCTGCTTCATCATATTCGGGCAGTGCATATTTCCATGTTTTGCCTATTTTCTTTAGCATGACAGTGGTGTTTTCGCTTAAAGGAACAATGACGCCTTTAATGAAATCATCAAAATAAAC
The DNA here is from genome assembly GCA_027316765.1 of Parachlamydiales bacterium. Lineage (GTDB taxonomy): Bacteria > Chlamydiota > Chlamydiia > Chlamydiales > Rhabdochlamydiaceae > DAHVFY01. The sequence goes on from DAHVFY010000023.1 coordinate 12,824, forward strand.
CCAGCCCTTATCTAGCACTCTCGTGATGCTCTTTTCCGCTTCTCGAATGGCGCGCTCTGAATGCAGATGAGGAGGAAAATGATGAAAAGAAAGAAAGTTAAGAGGTTGTCTATAGATGAAGAGTGCTCGATTTTCTAAACTCATATTCAGCCAGTCTATTCCAGAGTCTAAGATGCAGAATTTATTGTCAGTAACGTCAATAAATTTAAAAGAGCGTAGCGTATCAATGACATTTGAGTCATTTATCGAAGGAATCGACGTTTTTTTGATCGACAGGAGCTCTTTACTAAGCAGTTCAATAAACCCAAAGTCTAATGGATAGCAGCGTTCGATTTGTGCATTTTTAGGAAGAGAAGGGGTTTCCGTGTTTTTTAAGAACTGCAGGTAGTCGCGCCACTCTTGAAAAGGTGTTACAATTTCTTTCCATTCATCCCCAATCTTTTCGTAATTAAGACATAAAAGAAAATTGAATTCGAGATAGAGCATATTTTCTTCAAACTGCTCTTTAGATAGTTGATATTTATCAATTAACTCGCTTCCAAATATTTTGGAGCCCGGGGCTTCATACACTGTTTTGACCATTGCGGATAGGATAGGGTCTCCGAGGTGGATATCTTGAAAATACCTTTGGAAGATTTGAGGCGTTAGTAGGTATTTTTCAATCAGAGATTCAAAAATATTATTTGATGTTCTTGAGATGGAATACCAATTAGGCAGAACTTGAATCGGGACCTTTTTTAAAAGACTTTGCAAAAATTCCATACCCGGAGTGAATTCCTCATCAAACTTTAAAATCTCTGATTCGTAATACTTGCGCATCTCCTTGTCGACGATGATTTCATTTCCTTGGATCTTAAGAAAACCTCTCAAAGTAAATTTTTTTGCAGTTTCTAAGAGTTTTTCTTCGGTAATATCGAGAGTCTTAGCAAGTTTTGGAAGTGCAATTTTTAAAGGACTATAAAGAATTTCTTCGAGAAAACGCAGATCAAGCGTGGTAAACTCTGCCATTAACATGCGATTTTGAATATCGCTTTTGTAGTCGTAGTCGTTTAAAGAGATTTTATTTTTTTTAACCTCAGCCATTACTTGATTTTCCTTAGGTAATTTTGAGGAAACTCTATCTAATCTTAATTTTTTTGACAAGAAAGTTTTAAGATTTTGTTTGAATAATGTTGGCAATATAAAGGCATTCACTTTTTCCTTCCCAGGTTTTAAGAGATTTGTTAGAGTTTTTCGTTATGGAAAAGCGCAAGTACGAACATCAACGCATTGAACAGAAATGGCAAAAATACTGGGATGACCTTCAAACCTTTAGAGTAGAGGTTGATCATTCCAAGCCAAAATATTACATTTTGGACATGTTTCCTTATCCTTCAGGTTCCGGACTCCATGTTGGGCATGTCACAGGATATACAGCAACCGATATTCTTGCGCGTTATAAGCGCCAAAAAGGATTCAATGTCCTTCATCCAATGGGATGGGATAGTTTTGGTTTGCCGGCGGAACAATATGCGCTGCGAACAGGCACACATCCCGCAATAACTACAGAAACGAATATTAATAACTATAGACGTCAGCTCAAGGCGCTTGGATTTAGTTACGATTGGAGTCGGGAATTTGCAACAAGCGATCCAAAATATTACAAATGGACGCAGTGGATCTTCACAAAGTTATATGAAAAAGGACTTGCATACGAAGCAGAAATACAAGTCAACTTTTGCCCGGCGCTTGGTACCGTTCTTGCTAACGAAGAAATTGAAAATGGCAGATCAAAAGAAGGCGGACATCTCATCGAGAGACGACCTCTGCGTCAGTGGATTTTAAAAATTACAGCTTATGCAGAGAGACTTCTTAAAGATTTAGATCTTTTGGATTGGCCGGATCATTTGAAAAAGCTCCAGACAAATTGGATTGGACGCAGTCTTGGAGCCAAAGTTTCTTTTCAAACAAAAACGAATGCCACAATTTCTGTTTTTACAACAACTCCTCAAACTCTTTTCGGAGTAAGTTTTCTCGTTTTATCTCCAGAGCATCCTCTTGTATCCCAGCTAACAGCAGAATCTCAAAAAGCTGCCGTAGAAACTTATCAAAAAATGATCTCCTCAAAAAGTGATCTTGAAAGAACAGACCTTGCAAAAGAAAAAACAGGCGTATGGACAGGCTCGTACGCAATTAACCCAGTAAATGGCCAAGAAATCCCCATCTGGATTGCTGACTATGTCCTTATTGGGTATGGAACAGGCGCTGTCATGGGCGTTCCGGCACATGACGGACGAGATTTTGAATTTGCAAAGAAATTTGACCTTCCTATCCCTCCCGTTATAGATCCTGATCTTAGTTCGCTTTCTCTTGAAATGACCCCTGAGAATGTTAGAATTGAAGTGTTAGGAGGTAGACGATGCTGGGAAGAGAGTGGAATCATGATCAACAGTCAATTTCTAGATGGGACTAAATTTGAAGAAGCAAAAGAAAAGGTCATTTCTTGGCTTGAGCTTGAGAAGAAAGGGGAGAGACATGTTAACTATAAGCTCCGAGACTGGCTTTTTTCTAGACAGCGTTACTGGGGTGAACCCTTTCCTATTTTGCACTTTGAAGATGGCACAAAAAGAGTGTTAGACCTCAACGAATTACCCCTTTGCCCTCCAGAAGTTGTGAATTATAAGCCGATAGAAACAGGAGAGAGCCCTCTTGCTGCTGTGAAAAATTGGGTAGACATTGTCGACGAAAAGACCGGAAAAAGGGCAAGGCGCGAGACAAATACAATGCCTCAATGGGCCGGCTCTTGCTGGTACTATCTGCGCTTTTGTGATCCTTGCAACGAGAAAATGGCTTGGGACAAAGAGGCTGAGAATTACTGGATGCCAGTTGATCTTTATGTTGGCGGGGTAGAGCATGCCGTTCTTCACCTCCTTTATGCACGCTTTTGGCACAAGGTTCTTTACGATTGCGATCTCGTTTCTACACCGGAGCCATTTCAAACATTGCGCAATCAAGGACTTGTAGCCTCTAGGTCCTATCAGCTTCCAAATGGTGTTTACGTCTCTCCGGAAGAAGTTACGGAGAAAAACCAACACTACTTTCAAATTGGAACTGAAGAGCCCCTGCAGTCTCAGATTGAGAAGATGTCAAAATCAAAATTAAATGGAGTCACCCCTGATGAAATCATCGAAGAATATGGAGCCGATGCTCTTAGACTCTATGAAATGTTCATGGGTCCTTTTGATAAAGAGAAGTTGTGGATTAGCGATGCCGTACACGGGTGCCGCCGCTTTCTTAACCGGGTTTATGAGGTCTCCTTCTCGGACAAAGTTTCTGAAGAAGAAAATCCTGAAGCCATTCGTTTAGGAATGCGCCTTGCATATGGGGTTGAAAAAGACATTGAAACGATGCAATTTAATACCGCCATTGCAAAAATGATGGAATTTATGAACGCGTTTCAACCCCTTGAAGTCTACCCCAAAAAAGTGGTTAAGATTCTCGCACAAGCACTTTATCCTTTCGCTCCTCATATTGCTGAAGAAATTTGGGAACATCTTGGAGGAGAGGCAAGTATCGCGTTTGTCCCTTATCCTGAAATCGATCCTGCTTGTCTTATCGACGAAATGGTGCTCTACGTTGTGCAAGTTAATGGCAAACTTAGAGGAAAATGGATGTTGCCGCGTGATAAAAATAAAGAAGAGCTTTTAGCTTTTATCGAAACACAACCGCAGATTGCAAAACACATTACAGGCCCGATTGAAAAGGTGATTTACGTTCCCAATAAATTGATCAACCTTGTCATCAATGCTTAAGTATTTTTATAATTTTGCGCTTTTTTTATCTCTTCTTTTTGCAGTGCCGCGACTTTTTAAAAAAAAATATCGCAGCACGCTTTATGATCGCCTTGGATTAAGACTGCCTAAAGCTCCTTTTGCCAAAGCCTCCGTTATCTGGATCCACTCTATCTCGATGGGGGAGACGCGCGCTGTGATTCCTCTTTTTCAAAAAATGCGCAAACAGCATCCTGAAGCGCAAATTGTCATTTCCACAACAACAGAAACAGGCCTTGAAGAGGCAAGAAAAAGCCTTCCTGAAGCAACACTTCACTTTCTTCTGCCTTTCGATTTCTCCTGGATTATGAAAAGGCTCACAAAGACTCTACGCCCTGATTTGTTGATCCTTGTAGAGAGTGATCTTTGGTATAACATGTTACAGAGTGTTCAAAAAAGGGGCGGTAAAGTTGTTCTTATCAATGGAAAAATTTCAGAACGCTCCTTTCGAAGGTTCCATTTTTTAAAATTCTTTGCGAATAAAATTCTTTCAAAAATCGATCATTTTTGCGTCCAAAATGCACAATACCAAGAGCGCTTCACCAAACTTGGAGTGAGCCGAGACAACTGTACCATCACAGGAAACATCAAATTCGATTTTACGCCACAATTACTAACACGTCAGGAGCTTCATGACGAAAGAAATGCACTTGGCATTAAACCTTCCGATCAAGTCCTTGTCATGGGTTCTACACATCCTCGCGAAGAAGAGCTTTTTCTAACTGCGCTCGAGCCTCTTTGGGAAAAGATCCCAAACCTTAAGCTAATCCTTGTTCCACGCCACCCAGAACGCTTTTCAGCCGTTGATCAACTCCTTTTTGAAAAAAAGATCGCATCAATTGCCTACACAAAACGCACTTCCAAAACAGGCAAAGAACGCATCATTCTTATGGATACAATGGGACATCTCAACCACTGCTATCAAATTGCCAATATCGCCATCGTCGGAGGAAGTTTTGTCGACAAAATTGGTGGCCATAATATTTTAGAGCCCATCTGCGTAGCAACCCCCGTTCTTTTTGGCCCCTATATGCATGCTCAACAAGATCTTGTCACTCTCGTATTAAATGCCGAAGCTGGCATCCAAACATCTCTTCTAGATCTACCCAATATCCTTTTGAAATTTCTACAAAATCCTGCAGAGCTTGAGCCCCTCAAAAACAAAGCCCGCGCCCTTACAAATTCCATCCACGGCGCAACTAATCACACCCTAGAATTCATCAATCTTTTTTTAAATCACTAAATGCTTGTTGCTAAATCACTTTTTTGCTAACATTTCCATTTCAATGACGCGGGGTGGAGCAGTGGTTAGCTCGTTGGGCTCATAACCCAAAGGCCGGAGGTTCGAATCCTTCCCCCGCTATTTTTCTAAGCGGCGGCGGCATAGCTCAGTTGGTTAGAGCAACGGAATCATAATCCGTGGGTCGTTGGTTCAAATCCGACTGCCGCTATCCCTCTTTTCTCTCTATACAAATCAAGCGCAAAACACCTCTTTTCTGTTACGTCCTTGCCAGCAAAAAAACCATTATGTCAGAACTTTGTCAGGATTTCACGATGTTTTTTTATGAACCTTTTCTTATAAGTAAAAAAGGTAGGTTTGAAAAAAGCAACCATGTGTTCGACGGCGACAGGAGAGCAAAATCTAATACAGGGTGAAACGTGTAGCGAATTCCACGTTTTTTACGAGGATCAGGGATGTTCTGAAGATATTTGAAAAGTTGCAAGCTGCTTCTTTATTTGAATTAAGAAGCAATGAAGGGGAGCAGCCCGTCATTTTCTGATGACTCTAAGGTTTCGCTTTTCTAATCTCCTAATGATCCCTTTTTTATCATATAAGTGAGCTGCTCCAGATGCGTAAAATCCAATGTGTGTATTTAGCATTAGATCGTTGTAGATAAAATCGCCCATATTTTTACTGCGAATTTCAGAATGTTTATCTTCTTTACTGCCTTCTTTATCGCCATACAGAGGAACATCTTTGCCCACACTCCACAATCTACTCCACTTTAAGCTCGTGTATTTTTTATCCTTAAAGCTTGTATTAAGGCAGCTGTTGTATTTGTAAACGTGCGAACCAATCCCATGTTCTTCTAAAGATTCTAATCCAAAAATTGGTTTTTCAGATCCTTTAAAATGTTGAAAAAGCCAGCCATCAATACCAGAACGACCAAATACAGCATCATCAAGGCCGGCTATTTCATTAGAAACAACACGTTCAAATTCTTTCATGCAAAATAGAACTGCATCCACTAGATAAGGTAACGAGCTTTTCTTCCGAATCATAACCATAGCAAACCGATTGTCCATTAGGAAAAGTGACCTTGTTGATTTGTCCGAATTCATCCGGCTCGAATAAGGTTACTCCATGATAGTCCTCCATTTTTATCCGCACACCATTTAGATCATAGGAATATTTAACATGTTTTCCGTCTGGAAAGATTAGCTGCTCTAATCTATTTAAACGGTCATAATAACGTTGGGTAGTGAATCCTCTTGGGTCTATAACTGTCTGTAAATTTCCGTATTGATCATATGAATACGATCTTGTTGAAACAGCATCGGATAGACTTGGAATTAATAAAGAAAATCCACATAGACAAGAGAGTAGTTGATTATTGAATTTGTAAAATAGAGAAGGTTTTATCATGTTGCAGTTCCGTTATTAAGTTTATTTCACATAAAGGCTTTTCCATTCTATGAGAGCTTGAGGTTGATTTGATCCATTTCCTAAAATTGCACTACCCACGGGAATAATCCATACGTCGAACTCCTTCATATTGGGTCGTAATCCGATTACAGACACCTCAACACTTCTATGCCCAACAGTACATTTTAGCGTTCCAAAGACCCTGATTGCTACCAAACTTGTTGATATTTTTCTTTAGTGTGCCAAGATGCAAAAGATCGATTTGAAGGACAAGG
>DAHVFY010000024.1:0-257 GCA_027316765.1 Parachlamydiales bacterium
AAACCATCTGCTTTTTTTTGCAAAGCATACTCGGTCTCATTGATATTAATTTTATGAGAAAACCCAAGCTTATCGATAACCGTCACGTAGAAGGGGTCTTTGCTTTTGTTGATATGAAGATAAAGAAGACCCGTTTCATCCTTTAGCCCTTCATAAGCGAGCTTACAGCTTTCAAAAATAGGTTCAAGTACCCGTTTGCCTTGATCATCATAATGCTTAAAAAGCTTGAGTACTGTTGTTTTGTCTTCTCCGAGGAA